>CALFOL010000202.1 GCA_937919915.1 uncultured Planctomycetaceae bacterium | reverse complement strand
AGGTTTTTCGATCAACCCAGCGAGTCAGAACCACCCGCTGCCGAAGGAAACTCAAAACCTGCCCGCGTGTTGACAGCAACAAGGCAACTGAACTGAGTTGGTGTTAGCGGCATGGATTTTGCTGTTTTTTCGTCGCCACGTTGATTTCACGGCGCGGCGGAGTCGGGGAAAACTGCAGGATTTTCACGAATTCGGTCCCAGTCTCAATGATTTTCGCGGCGCCTGGTCGGCAAGGAGGTCAACTTACCCTGGGTGTCGTTAGATTTCTGAGCTAAGTTACAGTATAATCAGCTGCCTCATTATCCTGCTTTGGCTTGCCAGTTTGCGCAACTTGCAACAATAGTGTTGCAAATCTGAGCAATTTTCATCATTCCTTGCAAGCAGCGGCGGGTTGGACTCATGAGCTCGAGCGTTTTTGATATGCCGGAAGATAAGAAGGGAGTGCGCGGCGCATGGCCGGGGGGGCCGTGTCCTGGTTGTGGTGACGATATGCCAGCCAATGTCGTCCATTGCATATCATGCCGCAAACTGTTGAACCCAGAGCTGACTGAAGACAGTATTGAGATTCCGGCGTTTATTCCATTGCCAGAGATCCACGAGATGAAAACTGCTACGGCCCGCGGGCATTACATTCGCTGCGGCGGATGTAGCGAAGAACTCCGGATCAACGCCAAGTACATTGGTGCTGCCGTGCAGTGTCGGCACTGCGATTTTTCGTTTCAGTACGGTGCGACTGTTGAGAAGATCGCCATGTACTCAAACTGCCCGCACTGTTCAGAAGAGATTCGCGCCAGCATGCAGTACGTCGGGCAAAAGGTTGCCTGTCGCTTTTGCAAGGGACAACTCACCCTCGAAGGGTAGAGGCAGCGACACCGTTTTTTAGTGCACAACGTGATTTGTGTATCTCGTGATCCTGACACAGCGGTCATTAACTAAAACTGCTTCAGAAATCGCACGTCGTTTTCATAAAAACGGCGAATGTCGTCGACTTCATAGTGCTTCATGCAGAAGCGTTCGATGCCAAGGCCGAATGCGAATCCTGACACTTCTTCAGGGTCGTAACCGACCGCTTTGAACACGTTCGGGTCGACCATTCCGGCACCGCCAATCTCCATCCACGAATCGCCCCATTTCATGTCCACTTCCACTGATGGTTCAGTAAATGGGAAGAATGAAGGGCGAAACCGAATCTCCACATCCGGCCCCAGAAACGATCGTGCGAACAGGCTGAGAACGGTCTTTAACTGAGCCATCGTGACGTGCCTGTCGACCATCAGGCCTTCCATCTGGTGGAACATACACGAATGGGTCGCGTCCATCGTATCCGGCCGGTAGACGCGCCCCAGAGAAACGATCCGAACGGGCGGCGGTTGCGACTCCATGGTGCGAATCTGCACGGTCGAAGTCTGGCTACGCAGCAGAATCGGACCACCTGCCGTCGCTTTTGCGGTCGCGATGTAGAAATTGTCCAGCGGATCTCGGGCCGGGTGATCTTCAGGAATATTCAACGCATCGAAGTTATGCAGTTCGTCTTCGATCTCTGGGCCTTCCACGACGTCAAAGCCGAATCGGCCCATTAGTTCGCGGAAGTGGCTGATGGTCTGTGTGATCGGGTGCATACCACCCAGTTGCGGGCTTTGCCCTGGCAGTGTTGGGTCGAAGTCACTGACCGTTTGATTCGTCGTTGTCGAAACCTCAGCCAGTTTCGCTTCCAGCAGCGCCTGAACCTCGTTTCGGACTTCGTTGAACTTCTTGCCAACAACCGGCTTCTCTTTAGGGGGCGCTGTCCCGACGAGTTTTTGAAGGTCTTTGAGTTTCCCCTTCTTCTGCCCTAAGAATTCAATCCGCACCTGTTCAAGCTGTTCGGCGTTCGACGCCTCAGTGATTGCGCTTTGAGCGGCGTTAAGATAGTTAGTGAAGGCTTGCAGGATATCCAACGTCACAACTCCGTAGATCGAACACTTGATCCGACTGTCTGTGCCAGTCAGGCCTGGCGATGTTTGCTCGGCACGCGGTTGTTAAACAACGCAGGTTCGAGTGTAATTGCTGGTGCGAAGTTTAGCTGATTCGTGCAGCAGCTGAACCAGGATTTGCACCGCGCATAAAAAAGCGAGGAACTGATGTGAATGGTTCCTCGCTGGAGATTTCGTTTCAGTGCGGTTGTTTAGGCCACGGTTTTTGCCTGGGCGGCTTTGACCTGCTCCATGATCTCGTCAAAAATCGCGGGAGAGACAATTGCCAACTCACTGAGCGCCTTGCGGTTCAGTTTGATATTTGCCAGCGTCAGTCCGTGGATAAAGTGCGAATACGAGATGCCTCGTTCGCGGCATGCTGCAGTCAGACGAATGATCCACAGCTGGCGAAAGCTTCGCTTACGAACTCGACGGTCACGAAACGCGTAGGCTCGTGAACGAATGACCGTTTCTTTGACCGTTCGCAACAGTTTGCTGCGGCCACCAAAGTTCCCTTTGGCTTCTCGGAACAGGCGTTTTTTAGAACGACGACGGGCTTTTCCGTATGTAACACGCATGGTTTCAGTCTTCTGACCGTATTACGCGGCCTTAGGGCCGCAGATGGACGACAAACGGGGCAATGAAAAATTACAGGGAAGGACGCAGGGCGGCAATGATGTTTTTCGCATCCTTGCCATCGACAATCCCACTGTTGCGCAGACCACGCTTACGCTTGGAAGACTTTGCACTCTGCAAGTGGCCCCGAAAGGCGCTGCGGTGCTTCGCTTTTCCTGAAGCGGTGATCTTGAAGCGCTTCTTCATCGCTTTGTGAGTTTTTTGCTTCGGCATCGATCTATCACCAACAAAAATGTGAACAAACGCGTATTTGGTCGTAAATTGCGAGCCGCGGAGTATAGCGTCGCGGGAATTTGAAAGTCCAGTACTCTCCCCATGAACCACCAAATTTGGGATTGTTAGGGAGTCTGACGCTGTTGCTAAGAGAAAACCGTCGTTTAGATGACGATTTCCCGTCCCCACTGTATCGGCAGAGCCCGACTGAAATCCTCACTCAACGCCGAATTCACTCCAAAATAATGGCTCGCGAGTGGTTAGCGGATCTGTCCAGAGCCATGAACCACATATTTATAGCTCATGATCTCCCGCAATCCACACGGGCCTCGAGCGTGAAATCGGTCTGTACTGATGCCGATTTCGGCTCCTAAACCGAAGACCCCACCATCGTTAAAACGCGTGCTGGCATTGATCATGACGGCGGAAGAATCCACCTGGGTCTGGAAAAAATTCGCGGTTGGCAGATGTTCGGTGACAATTGACTCGGTATGTCCAGATCCATACTTACGAATGTGTTGCACGGCTTCCGCCACATCGTCGACGACTCGCACCGACAGGATCAGGTCCAGGTATTCGGTCGCGTAGTCTTCGTCGGTTACCGGCTTTGCCCCGTTGATCCCAGCTGCACTGACTGGGCAACAGCGGAGTTCGACACCCTGTGACTGCAGTTCGGCGGCTACAGCCGGCCAGAATCCTTGCACGACGTCTTTGTGCAGCAACAATGTTTCTGCCGCGTTGCAGACGCCGGGGCGGTGACATTTGCTGTTGATAATGATATCCGTCGCCATTTTTTGATCAGCAGACGCATCGAAGTAGACATGGCAAATGCCGTCAAAGTGCTTAATGACGGGCATGGTGGCTTCGTTAGCGACGCGTTCAATCAGCGAGCGACCGCCGCGAGGGATGGTGACGTCAATCTGGTCGCCCCGCTTCAGGAATTCACCGACTGCAGCTCGGTCGGTTGTGTTGACCAGCTGCACCGCGTACTCCGGCAGACCTTCCGCCTTCAAACCGTCTTTGATTACACTGTACAGAATCGCGTTGCTGTGGAACGCTTCGCTGCCGCCACGCAGAATGACGGCGTTCCCGCTCTTGACACACAGCGCCGCTGCGTCGACAGTCACATTAGGACGGGATTCGTAGATGAAGAAGACAACGCCCAACGGAACGCGCACCTTCGTGATCAGCAGGCCGTTCGGCCGCATTGTGCTGTCCATGATTTCGCCCACCGGGTCCGGCAGTTGTCCGATTTCGATCACAGCATCGGCCAGACTTTGTAACCGTTCCGGCGTCAAACGCAGGCGGTCCAGCATCGCGACGCTGAGTCCCTTGTCTTCGCCAGCGGTCAGGTCTTTAGCGTTTTCGGCAACGATCTCATCCGCACGCGATACCAGTGTTGCAGCACAGCGTTTTAGCCAGCGAAGTTTCTGTTCGCCGGTGGCGGTTGTCAGGTCCGTCGCCGCCTTGCGTGCATTGCAGGCAACTGTATCAACGTAATTCGCTAAGTCGGTCATGTTTCGTCCGCTTGTCTTACTCGAGTACTCGTCGATGGGCAGCCGCGAGCCATCTGAAATTTCAAATCCGGGATCTCAGATCCGATATTCTGCAGCGGCGCATGTTACCAGTCTACACCGCCCTGCCCTCTGATTCCGCAACGCTGTGGCTCCGACACAGAATTCTCCGTTTCGGTTCAGAAGGTCCAGTTCGTGTAAACGGCCGAACGAAAGTTCTCCCATTCATCACGGTGCACATCACCGTGCGGACCGTCAACCAGGTCGCAGACCCACGTATCCATGCGTCGCAGCCGCTCGGCCAATACGGCGGCAATGTTCGAAGTAATCTGCCAGGCGACTTCGGGGCTGTCTTCAACCAGTTTCAGGAAATCTTCGCGACGGTAGCAACAGGCTTTCACGTCGGACACCGCTTTGATCGATGCGGAGTGCGGAGCTGTTCGCACGAACGACATTTCGCCGAAGACATCGCCTTCTGCCAGGAGCGCCAGGATACGTTCGTTGTTGACATCACAGGATCTGCTGACAACGCAGTTGCCCTGCAAAATGATCCACAGCACCTGAACAGTCCCGCCTTCGTTGAGAATCGTATCGCCTGTCTTGAATTCTGATGTCTGCAGAACACTGCAGATGCGAGCTGCGTCGTCATCGGAAAGGCCGTTGAAGATTTGCAGTGACGTGAGTTGCTGACTGAGCATTGATTTGGCTTCTGTCATGATTGAGGAAAAAACAACAACGGGCGCGCCTGTTTAGCCTGTTTAGATTCCGGCTAATACGGTGGCTCGACCAACTCGTCCGATGCCCATCAGATACGCGGCTGTCCGCAATGGAATACGTTTCTCTGTCGCTACGGCCCACATTTTTTCGAAACTCGTGAGCAACGTCTTTGCGAGTTCTGCGCGAGTTCGTTCCAGGTCCCAGCGGAAGTATTGCTGGTTTTGCACCCATTCGAAGTAGCTGACCGTCACACCACCAGCGTTCGCCAGAATATCGGGCAGTACCACGATGCCCTGCTTCTGCAGAATGGTATCGGCGTCCGGATCAACGGGACCATTCGCTGCTTCTACGACGAATTTCGCACGCACATGACCCGCGTTTTCTTTTGTCAGTACACCGCCCAAGGCGGCAGGTATCAGCACATCAACATCCAGGGCCAGTAACTCTTCGTTGGAAAGTTGTTTCTCCGACTCAAAGCCTTCCAGCGAGCCGTTTGCCCGGGCATACGCTAATGCAGCCGGGACATCGATTCCGTTGGAATCAAATTTCGCGCCGCTGACATCGGAAATCGCGACAATCTTCGCGCCGTGTTTGTGAAGGTACTCTGCCGCAAAAGAACCAACGTTGCCAAAACCCTGAATCGCGATCGTCGCGCCGGTGAGCGAGCGCCCCAGTTTCTGCAGCATGGCTTCTGTCAGCAGGCCAACGCCACGACCGGTCGCTTCTTCACGACCATCCGCACCGTGTAATTCCAGCGGTTTCCCAGTCACGCAGGCTGGATTAAAGCCGTGGTACTTTTCGTACTGGTTCATGATCCAGGCCATCACCTGAGCATTCGTGCCCATGTCTGGCGCAGGAATGTCTTTGTTGGGACCGATCACGTCCTGCAGTTCGTCAATGAACTTGCGCGTCATCGTTTCCAGCTCATTTTCGCTAAGTGCCTTGGGCGAAACCGTAATTCCCCCCTTGGCTCCCCCATACGGAATATCAACAACTGCGGTTTTCCATGTCATCAGAGATGCCAATGCCAGCACTTCTTCGCCGTTGACTTCGGAATGATAGCGCAGGCCGCCCTTCATCGGTCCACGCGCACTGTTATGCTGAATTCGGTAGCCGACAAAGGTCGCGATTTCGCCGTTATCCATCTTCATGGCGACTTGCACCTTCACTTCGCGTTCCGGTGTCAGCAACAACTTCTTCATGTTCGGCGACAGGTCCATCACCGATGCCGCAGTTTCGAAGTAGTGACGGGCAGATTCGTAGGCGCTCATGAGTTTATGGATCGTGTAAAGGGAATTCGGTCATTAATTCATCGGGCGCTGCAGCGTCGAGACGTTTGACCGCTGTAAAAACAGCTGCGTGAATTTTGTGTCGCGTAGAAGCATAGACGCAATCTCGCGAGCGTAAAGTGCAGAGCCATAGGCTGACAACGTGGTGGAATCTTCTTCAAACAGTTTCGCCGGCTGACTGAACTCACGAAAACCAGCCACGGCGTTACAGAACGGAACAGCAGAACGTTCACAAACAGCATCCAGAATCTGGAACGGAAAGTCTTCGACCAGCGGCCAGGCCGAGTTTGTTGAAATCTGCTCAGCCAGCTTCGGAAACTCTTCTGAGGATGCGACCTGCCAGGGAGTTGGCGTGGAAGCGACCAGAAATCGGAATCCGTTCTGCTCTGCAACTTTTGCGAAGTGGTCAATCGGTGTCAGTGCATGCTGAATCTGTAGTCGCAGGTCTGTTTTTGCAGCGGTCGTCCAGGTGTAGCGTTCATGCACGTCCGCCATACCGTCTGTTCCTGCTCTCTGCGGCGACAGCCCCGTTTCTGCCTGGAGTAATCGCAGCAATGCCGAACTACGCACCAGTCGCAGCGCCGGGTTTGGAGCCAATCGCTCAGCTGTGACCAGGCTGTTCACGCAAATCTGCCGTTTGCCCGCATCCTTTAAACATCGACGATACACGGCATCGTCCGCAACGTCGTTCATATCGAAGTGCAGGATCACCAGATCCGGATTCAGTTCTTTGAGTTCCTGATGAAATTGCAGCAGTGACAACAGCGGACAATATCCCGGAACTCCCGCGTTGATTACTTCAACCGGAACCTCTGTCGTTCCGGAAAGAAAACTCTGCAATCTCGCAGGGACAGTTTGTTCTGTCCGCAGTTGCGGTCCCAAAACGGCCTCATCACCAAGAATGACTATTCGCAAGGCGCCTGCCGGTTTGGGCTGCACAGGCTCTTGACCGCGCAGGCCCAGACTGTTGGTTGTGATTTTCAGATCAGGGGTCGTCTGCCAGCGACTCAGCCGCAACATTTCGTGATGCGTGGTTGACGACGGCGCCAGCAAGGATTGCATTTTTTCCGTAACACGAGTGGTCACGGTCGCTGCTGGTGAGGGAGACTTCAGTTGCAGCATGATCTCCAGCGCCACGATCACAACGAGCAACAGCACCATGGCCGTCGCAAACTGTTTGATGGATCTGGCGAACGTGCGGAACATGAGACACTTGTAGACGATCGGTTTCGAGTCGCATTAAAAGCAGGAGAGGCAGTCCTGCCCGTTAGTTGTGACAGGGAATGAGTGGAAGTGCCTCGCCCACAACTCGCCCCATGAAATGATTGAGTCGAATCGGACGTGTTGTAACTCATGAACCGTAAATGCAGGAAGGGCGAGTCCCCACATGGAAAACTCGCCCTTTTTGTGTCCTGCCCCGACTGATTAAGCGGCTCTACGCTGCTCAATCGACGGCGCGTGAATCTTCAGGTTAGAACCGGGACCCCCACGAGGTGGGTAACCGTACTCTCTTAGCTTACCGGACAGCGTTCGTAAGCCAATCTTCAGGATCTGAGCCGTCCGTTCGCGGTTTCCGTTACAACGGGCGAAAGTGGACTCGATCAGTTTGCGTTCCATTTCTCGCAGCGTCATGCCCACAGATTCGACGTTGGCGTCTTCTGCGACATCGTTTTGCAGCCACGGTCGAATGATATCGGCGGAAATGCATCCACTAACTTCGATCGTGCAGGCTCGTTCGATAATGTTCTGCAGTTCGCGAACATTACCCGGCCATGAATGGCCCTCAAGAAGCTGAATGGCATCCCTGCCGACTTCTCGAGGAGGTCGCCCTTCCTTGAGCGAAATTTCGCTGATGAAATGTTCCACCAGCAAAGGAATGTCGTTTTGTCGCACTCGCAGTGGAGGCGATTGAAGTGTGATGCCGCTCAGGTGTTGCAGCAGGTCATCACGAAACCGGCCTTCCATAGCCAGTCGATTCAGGTCGGAATGAGTCGCCGCGATGAACCGAATGTTCGGCGAATCATAGCTGCCATTCAGGATGGAACTCGCACGTCGCTCCAGCAACTGCGATAGTCGCTTTTGGAATGGCAGGGCCACCGTTTCAACATTGTCCAGCAGAATTGAGCCACCCTCGGCCATCTTCAGGTAGCCAGGGAAACCACCTTCCTGCTCTTCACCGAACAACTGGTGTTCGAGTGTTTCGACTGAATGCAGGCTGCAATCGATGCGGAGAAACGGCTGTTCCGCTCGACGGCTGCAGCGATGCAGGCCTTCTGCGATCAGAGTTGTTCCGCTGCCGGATTCGCCGCGAACCAAAACCGTTCGATCGTCGTCTGCAGCGATGCGAATACTTTCTCGCAACGCCTGCATGGCTGGTGTGCTACCCACCAGATCCATCAGATTGCGATTCAGCAGTTGTCGTTTCAGGTTCTCATTCTCAAGGATCAGTTGGCTCTTCTGAATCGCAGTTTGCAGAGCGGCACCGAACCGAGCGGCTGAGAATGGTCGTTCAATGACTTCGCATTCGAACGTTGGCAGCGTCTCACGACCCCAGCGGGAGTCTTCAGAAACAATGCAGAGTATTTGTGCGGCCTTTGAGTGGCTGCGGATTGCCGCATTGACTTCCTGCAGGCGTGATACCTGGTCAGCATCGTCAATGATGCAGATCTGAAAGTCCTGTCGCGACAGGTGAAACAGCATGGCGTCCGGGCTGTCCGTTTCACAAACGGTCATGCCGCGTTTGCGGACATCGTCAGCCAGTAGCTGCCGAGCACCGGGTCTTGGTGAAAAGACCAGCACTGACTGTGTTACAGGCGTTGGTTCAACAGGTGTTTGAGCTTTGAATTCAGGAGCCAGAGTCTTGGCGAGGGGCCGTTGACTATCTGGAAATCGCAGAATCTGCGGCTCATGATGAGCGCCAGAGGGGTACTCGTTCATGATGTCCTCAACTGAGCAGGTCGAAAGGGAGAGAGGCAGGAGAGAGATTGGTTGAACGCGACTGCAGTCACAATGTTCGTGAGTTGAATGTTGTGGGCGGTGACTCCCGATTTGAGAGTCGTCGTGTTCAGGTTTCCCGGATGGGAATAGAAGGGGATATGAAGAGAGGTTTCGTTGAACTCAGTTTTGAGTTCGGCTTGAGAGACCGAGTGATAATTGGAATCGCGTTTTTGTGTCAACACGGTTTTCAATCAAAACTTCGAAATCTGAAGCCCGACATGAATGAAAAGACCAATCCGATCCAAAATTACACAGTTCCCAACAAATTTCGAATTCACTTCGGCACAATCTGCAGCAGTGCGAAATTTTCTCGGCACGATTGGTTGGCTGATCGGCGATGTTTTCTGTCCGGATTTTTGCGAGAACGGCAATTTCTGACATCAGTCATCAGGTTCAGCGCGCGTATTGGGACTCAATTGACTCAACAGCACCTGTAGCGCGTGCGTTCACCAATGACGGTTAGTTTGTGGGCGCTGAGAGCAACGTATCGCTAATTCTGGATGACAGTCCATCCGCTCCACACAACAAAGCCGAAATCCCTCGGCGCAACCAATGGCCCTGATTTTGTGAGCCGAACGGTCAAGCGCCGTCGCCTCACCGTGCAATAAAGAAGCCTCGTGAATCGCTGATTCACGAGGCTTTTGATTTTCAACTGGCCTGTTGGGGTTAATCAAACTGCTCCGGAGCAGATCAATACTGGTCGGCGTATCGTTTCGGGTCTTTTGAAAACATGGCCTGGGTTTCGCGCGAGCGGAACATGTACAGACGATCGCGATACCACAAAGAAAAGTCCAGGCTTCCAGGTGCTTCTTCGCCCGTGTTGACCAGCAGAACGACGTCATTTCCACCACCAGCTGGAGCGTAGCGAGCTGGGTTTGCTTCGAACTCTGACTTTGCTTCATGTGAACTGAAGTAATACGTCTGCAATCCGAACTTCGCTTTGAATTGCTCGCGACTATCGATCAGATCACGGTCATTTCGCAGTGCTACCGGACAGAACCCTTTGAAGCCGACTTTACCGGTGCGAGCCATGATTCGATAGCGCTGCTGCTCTCGTTGTGCGCGACCATCCATCGCTTTTAACGTTGCTGCTGAATCGGACGGAGTTTCAACGAACCGTGGTGGCACCATGACAGGGGCCTGCGACTCCGTCGTCCGGAAGACCTCAGCCTGTTGTGGCTCAACTGGATCGATCAGCATCGGTTTTGACAGAGCTTCGACGGGCTCCTCAAATTGTGGCGGCTCTACCGCTACAGGCGGCAATGCCATTGCTGGTTCTTCCAGCAACGGGATCTTTACGACCTCTGTCGGCTCAGAAATCGTCGGCCGCGTTACGGCGACTTCCGGCAGAGGTTGTGGAGTTACAGACTGTGATTTGGGTTCGGGTAGTCCGAGGACTTCATCGTCTGATGGCAACCGATAACCAGTGAACGGTCCGGACGGTGCAGCCGCTTTGGTTTCGGCGACACGTTCTTTTCTTGCTGGAATCACGCGCACTGGTTCCCGATTGGCAGTCGACAGGTCCAGTTCCGGAACAAGGATCTCGTCAGATTGCTGCACGGTGTCCCGCGCGTTGCGAGGGCTGGTGCCGACAGGTTGACGACCTTGAATCAAAGAATCCAGATCGAGCAACGCGTCATGTTCTGCTGTTTCTTCAGACTCAAAGGGACTTACGAAGTCGTCCTGGCGGGGTGATGACCGAACCGGCAAATCTGCTGACTGTTGACGGTGTAGCTGATCATCATGTTTTGCCAAAGACTTTGAACTGCTGGATTGAGCAGGTCTATAGGTCGGCGGTGTTCCACCGTCGAAGCCTATTGTCTGAGCAGGCACGCTGCCTTGGGCGTTTTGCGTCTGGCCAGGCATTGTGAAGTCGATCGGTGGGGGCTTAGGAATCGATCGGGCAGGCTCTCCAGCAGTTGCCTGTCCAGCTGCTCCCTGCGAATTCTCTTCATCACTGGAACTGGAAAACCTGCCGAAGAATCGCTTCAGGAAACCAGGCTTCTTCGTTTCGCCACCATTGCCGTTTTTGTTCGACGACGTGTCGTGCTGAATAAGCGTGATTACGGGGCGCTGTCTTTCTGCTGCCGCCTGACTAACGCCTGAATACTGTTCCTGAAACCGGCTCTGCTGAATGGCTGTTTCGTGCGAATCGACATCAGGCAAGGCCTTTAGTGCTGATCCCGTTTTGACAGGCTGCAGTGGTGAAGAATCCGCGGCAAGGCATAGCCCGGGAATCGCAACGACCGAAGCGGACAGGAGGCATTCCTGTAGAAGTGTTCGCTTTTTCATGATTTCTTCCTTGTGCCGGAGGCCCGCAGGCGATTCGAGTTGACACTGAAAAACGCTTCGTTGTCGCTCTGCAGAGATGTGCATCCATGCTGTGCAAATGTGAATGAGTACCGTGCTGATTCTGTGCAAAAGAACAGCATCGACCCGTACCGATTCCCTGTCTGTATCGACGTTCTGCCGTCTGCTGTTGGCGATCGGTACAAGAATCACTCCTGTTGCGATGGATACGATGCCTACGAAGCGGACAAACCTCCAAAACGGAATTTCTTCGCTAAAGTTCGCGGCTTCACACCAGAGTTCCTTTACGGCAGAATGTGCCGTATGCGATGAACGTTTAATGCCTCACCAACAATTGCACACAGCGGCTTGACAACAGCCACAGCAAAAATCCAGGGACGAATTATGGCTACGGAAGAATCAGTATCTGCTGGAGAATCAAAGACGGTGACTGCGAATACCATCGTGGTGAAAGTTGAAGCTGGCGAATCAGCACTGAAGTCAGCCAGCCGGCGTCTGGTGGTCGGCGTCCTTATCGCATCGATCATGATGAATCTGATGTTCCTCTTCAGTACGTTCTTCTCTGCGGCATCCGGCGGTGGCAATTCGATTCAGTATTCACACCATTCCGGAGACAAGGGCTCGGATGCCAAACTTGCGGTGATCAATTTCTCTGGCACGATCATGCCGCCTTTTACCGACCGTTGGCTGAAACAAATCAAAGAAGCCATCGAAGATGATAGTATCCAGGGCGTGCTGTTGTCCGTTGACAGTCCCGGCGGCCTGGTGGCTGACAGTCATCAGCTCTACAGAGAAATCCAGAAGCTGCGGCAAAAAAAACCGGTCTACGTGGCGATGAAGCGTCTGGCTGCTTCCGGCGGATACTACATCGCAATGGGGATTGGTCCCGAAGGAAAAATCTTCGCTGAACCCACAACCTGGACCGGCTCAATCGGAGTGATCATTCCTCGTTACAACGCTTCTGAACTGGCGTCGAAGATTGGCGTCACCGTGGAACCGCTGGTCACGGGGCCGATGAAGGACACGCTGAATCCGTTTCGGGAGATGCGGGATTCTGAGAAGTTGGTGTGGGATGCGATCCTGAAAGATTCGTTCGATCGTTTTGTGGGCGTGATTCAGGAAAATCGCGTGGGACTGAACGATGAACAGGTACGAGCTCTCGCGACCGGGCAGATCTACACCACAAACCAGGCAATCGAAAATGGCCTGGTCGACCAGATCGGCTATGAAGAAGACGCATTAGACGCGTTAGCAGCTTCTCTGGCACTCGACACTTACGAAGCGGTGCAGTATTCGTCAGAGCAAACGCTGCTGGATCTGCTACTCAGCGGAAAATCACAGACTCCTCGTAATCTGTTGGAAGAATTTCTCGACACGACGACGCCGAAAGCGTTGTACTACAGCTCCTGGAATCCATGGGTTCCCACGACATCGCGCTGAAGCGGTGCCTCGGCGACCTTCATTCTGCATTCAAAGAATCGTATTCGCAGCATTCAACAATTTGGACAACAACGAGCTCACACAGGATCTGGCCGAAGTCGTCGATTCGGAATTGGCAGACAACACGCTGCCATTTGCGTCAGCCACGGTGCCAGCGCGCTCACGCATTGGCCGATTTCTGATCGACAGAGAAGTCGGTCGCGGTGGGTTTGGTGTCGTGTAT
>CALFOL010000201.1 GCA_937919915.1 uncultured Planctomycetaceae bacterium | reverse complement strand
GCGAATTCACTGGCTTGCGCTTCGTGCTGGTAAAGTGTTCGACTTTCCATTGTAAAACAATAAGTCACCCTGAGTGGGTCTTCTTACAGTAGTGACTCCAGCAACAATCGCAGCTTTCGCATTTCCAGCAGCCGTTCTTCGCCGACCATCGTGCGCGGCAACAGGTCGACCGACAGCGTACGATCGAACTTCTCTTTCTGCAGCGATGCGATAATCCGGTTGTAGTCGACATCACCCAGGCCAGCCGGCACCTGGAGTTCTGTCGTCGATGTGTCCCGCAAATGTGCATGGCTGACACTCCGATACACAACCTCATAATCGATGATGCCCTTGGTCGTGCAGGTGTAGTAACTCGGATCCAGCGTGACTCCGAGCCCCTTCACTGACTGACACAATTCCACCGCCGTGTAAGGATCTTCCGTCAACAGGCCGGTTTTGGTCAGGATGGAAAGACGGATGCCTTCTTCAACGCACAGGCGGTTACGTTCCCGCAAGCGGTCGATTTCGGAATTGAACGGAGTGCCCAGCGGCGACGCAAGGATCGTCAATTGAGCCACGCGTAACTGTCTCGCAAAATTGATGATGGTTGCGAATTCGTCCATTGTGACTTCCTGTTCGAGGAAGATCGCCACAGGACTCAACCGGCTGGCCTCGCGGAATGCAACCACAACGGAATCAACGCTCGACATCAGTTCCGGTACCGTCAGGTGCTGAAAGTCGTTATTGATCCAGATCTCGGTCTTATCGAACCCCAAATGCTGCAGCTGGCCACATGCGTCCGCAAATGACATATCCCAAAGACTCCGCGTCGATGCCGCGACTTGCACTGTGCTACTCCCTCAGACGGTCGAAAAGACTGAATCCGTTGTCAGTCTGGCACCTATCAGCAGTGCCAGACCGGCAAAAGTCTCGTGATTGAAAGGGGCAATGTATTTGTGATGGCAGGTTTCCGCAAGACCTCTCAAACTTCCTGTTTCAACATCTCGAGGAAATGGATGGTTTTTGCGTGTTTCAGCGGTTGTTCTGCCGATAACGATAAGGACGGGCCGGCTGGCCCTTCGCAGCTGGGAATCTCTGCACAACAGAACAGAGTTCCCACCTGCAATGCGGTCACGAAAAATCGGCAGAGAAGGGACCTGATGATGCATACTCGAGTAACACTGCTTCTGTTTTCGGGGGCGATTGGATTGTGTTTGTCTGGCTGTGCTGCCACTTCTCCGGTTATGCGCGGTCAAAGCTGGGACGGCGGCGCTGACATGATGATGAATGGCGATTGCCAGGCATGCGAAAGCCAATATGGCATGGACGGCTCAGGCATGGGCATGCCCATGGAATATGAGGGAGATCTCAGCCGCCGCGAAATGAAGAAGGTCTGCAGGCCTCAACGTGGCTGTCAGGGATGTTCCGGTCGCGGCTGCGATCAGTGCCTGAATGTGCCGTTCCATCCGGTGCACCGCAACTTCCACACTTATGATGTGCCTCAAGGTCTGTCGTATCCCCAGGAAGAGAACCCAACAGCTGCTGTGCAATACCCCTACTACACGTTCCGAGGTCCAACGGACTTCTTCATGCAGTAAAGCAGGGAGGGCGACACGCAACTGCTAGGGAATTGCGATGAGAAACACTCCAGTGCTGCTCTAGCTGGTGGCGGGGAGCGGAGGAATCAATGTGAAAGAAACGTTTGGCCTGGATCAAACGTTTCTTTTTGCATGCGCGAGCCACACTCCTCCAACAAACGCGCAAGGCACGATGCTACTTTCCACGTAGCCGTTGCCCCAGCGATTGAATGTCCGAGACCATGGCCTGTCTGGCTTCGGCAAACCCCGCTGCAGTCGGATTGCCCGCTTTAACATAATCCAGAACGTGACGTTCGGCCTTCGCGAATGCTTCGCAGGCATCCGGAATTTCGCTGGCGATGTTAACAGGAATCGTCGTCACTCCATTGCAGTCGCCATGCAGCAGGTCGCCGGGATAAACGGTGATTCCGCCGACAACAACCGGGACGTTGATGTGCAGAATGTGACACGCCCCATGAGAACAACAGGTGCCTGCTGTGAAGACCGGATAGCTCAGTCCTGCAACCTGATCGAGATCCCGACCGGTCCCTGAAGTGATCAGTCCCGTCGATCCGAATGCCTGGTAAGTGGTACACATCACTTCGCCGAAAGTGGCAGCAGCGGATGGTTCATCCAGATCCTGAAATACGATCACCGGTGGACCTGGCAGATTCTCCAGCGCCGCCAGTTGCCCATCGAGTCCTGCGTAGACGTCGCCAGATCGAGGTGGCGAAAGTGCTCGGAATGTTGCGGTCGTTGCATACCCAACCATCGGCGGCAGCGCCGGGAAGCAGGCTGAGATCGTGCGATTCATGTAGCCCGAACTGCGGGGCCGCACGTCAAATAGTTCGATGACATTGCACACAGTGGGTGTGTCATACTTTTTCAGGGCAACCAGCGTTTCGGCGGAACAGGAGTTCATCGACCAGAGCTTTCTTCATCTGCAGGATACGGCATTCACAGAACCCAACGGCGGTGAAGCCGGCCAGCTACAGCACATCACCTTCCTGTGGACCGTCGGCAGTCAGGGTGAGCATTTCCGGACCGTCTTCGGTCATCAGGATCGTGTGTTCGAATTGTGCAGACAGCGACTTGTCCATCGTACGAACGGTCCAGCCGTCCTTTTTGTCCAGCTTGGTTTTCCAGCCACCGATGTTCAACATCGGCTCGACCGTGAAGCACGTACCCGGATGCAGTATGTCGCGGTTGGAGCTCAGCGTTGGAAAGTGAGGAATCCCGGGATCCTGATGAAACTCCTGCCCGATCCCATGCCCCTGGTATTCTCGAACAACGGCATATCCAGCATCACGAGCAAATGCCTGAATCGCTCGACCAATCTGACTCACCGTCCCACCTGGCTTGCAGGCGCGAATTCCGATGAACAGCGCTTCGAAGGTCGTCTGTACTAACCGCCGCGCCGCGGGAGACACATCACCGATCATGAAGGTCTCTGATTGGTCACCAAACCAACCGTCCACAATCGTGGTGATATCGACGTTGATAATGTCTCTGTCTTTCAACGGAATGTCGTTCGGGATGCCGTGACAAACGACTTCGTTGACACTGGTGCAAATCGTCTTCGGGTAACCGTGGTATCCCAGACAGGCGGGAATGTGACCATGGTCCAGCGTGTATTCGTGCGCGAGCTTGTCGAGCTCCGAGGTGGTGATTCCAGCCTGCACTGACGGCCTCAGAAAATCCATCAATTGGGCGTTAAACCGACTCGCCGCCTTCAGTCTCTCAATCTGCTCTGGCTTGGTGTACAGAGGGATCTTCTTTTTCAGCAACGGGGA
>CALFOL010000200.1 GCA_937919915.1 uncultured Planctomycetaceae bacterium | reverse complement strand
GGCAAGGAGACTTCGGACGTGTTATGTGCGAAAACATATAAGCGACTGCTTACTCGCTCGCGGGAGAAGGCTTTCTTCAATCGAATTGCGGTCCCCGCGGCCACACATCAGCGTAATACGCCGTGGGTTTGATTGAAGCTTGCCGGGTGCTGCAATATGTCACGTGGCGAACGAACGTTGTGTTGCCTCTGGATGACAGATCATCCCGCTCCACACCACAAAACTTAATTCCATTAGCGCACACGCACAACGATGGGTTCCCAGAGTGGCAAATAGAGGATCACGGCGTTAACCTGCTGTTCCGACAGTGCCATCGGCACCAGGTTTGTCAGGTTCGCGGAACATTGACGGAAGCACCACGCATGACAGCTGATTCGCCAATGCAGTTACTGCTTGTCGAAGACAGCGCGCCTGATGCCGGATTGATTCAGGCAAATCTAAAACTGGGGCTGGGCTCAATCATCGTGTCGCGTGTGGAGCGACTGGCCGACGCCATCGTCGCTGCCGATCAGACGACGTTCGACGTCGTGCTGCTGGATCTGAATCTTTCCGACAGTACTGGTGTCGAAACATTCCGGCAACTTTCAGCAAAGTGCAACGGAACGCCGATTGTTGTGTTGAGCGGAATGGACGACACCGAAACCGCGATTCGGGCTGTCGCTGCCGGAGCAGAAGATTATGTTCAGAAGAGCCATTACGAGGCTCAAACACTGGCCAGAAGCGTGCGTTTCGCCATCGAACGCTGCAATCGGATGTCCGCCGAAAAAGAATTGATTAGCGTCCGCAGCGAACTCACAGCCGCTCAGAATATCCAGGACAGCCTGTACCCTCAATCGGCGCCGATGATTGACGGAATGGACATCGCCTACTGTATTCGTTCTGCCGGAATGGGCTGCGGAGACTACTTCGATTTCGTGCCGCTGCACGACGGGCGGCAGATTATTGTCGTGGGAGACGTTTCCGGGCACGGCATGGGGCCAGCGATGGTAATGGCAGAAACGCGAGCGTCACTGTGAACTCTCGCAGATGTTGGAACGGACTTGAACGTCATGCTGCCAGCGATCAACCGAATGATCTGTGCGGGGGCCACCGACGGAATGTTTGTCACGATGCTGATGGTCGTACACGATCCGAAAACGCAGTCCTTCGAATACTTCAACGCCGGACATCCAGGTTGGGTGATCACAGAATCTGACGGCAGGCAACTCAGGACTCATCAAATCCCACTGGGATTTTCGATCGATACAGATTATTCAGCCAGTGATCGTCTGGTTTTGGAGCCGGGAGACATTCTGTTGATGCCCACAGATGGCATTCAGGAAACTCCAGGAGAAGAAGGCCTGTTTGGAACAGTCCGAATGCTGGAGATCGTTCGGCAGCGCCGAGAGGACGCAGCTCATTTGATCGTCGAGGGGCTTATTGACGCGGCGATTCGATTTTCCGGCAGTCAAAAGCCGAACGACGATATGACGGCGATTGTCATCAAAGCGCTTTGAAGCATTGAGAATTCGCAGACTTCGGACGCATTCTTCCGGGAAACCGACAATCAATAGCAGGGATTCCTCTGGGCCACGGTAGACTGTCCCGGTGCACGGGATGCCGTTCGCAACGCCATCCGCAACGGACGCTCAGTCTTCCGGCCCTATTTCAACACACTTAAAGTTCCATGTCTTCTTCGCAACCAACAAAAACAGCTGATCGCTCTGTCCCCGCTGGTAAACGTCGTGGTGGACCACCGACTCTTATTCGACCGGATATTCTGCTCGACGGAGAAAAGGGAACGCGGCTGCAGAAGTTTCTCGCGATTTCCGGAGTCGAATCCCGCCGGAATTGTGAAGACTTCATCCGCGACGGCCGCATCACGATCGATGGCAAAGTGGTGACGAATCCTGCCGTGTCTGTGCATCCGGAGCGACAGGATGTTCGACTTGACGGCGAACGCCTGAAGCCATCTCGATACCGTTACTATTTGCTCCACAAACCCAAGGGCGTGGTGTGCACCACCAAAGACCCGGCCAATCGGCCACTGGCGGTGAACTGTGTTCCCAGCGGCGACGACAGAATGTTCACTGTTGGCCGGCTTGACGAAAATACCACGGGCCTGTTGCTGGTCACAAATGATGGAGCGCTGGCAGAGCATCTGGCTCATCCGCGATACGAAGTCACGCGACGCTACAAAGTGCAGGTCGTGGGGATTCCTGACGCGGCGACGTTAGCTGAACTCAAGAAGGGGATGCACTTTTCTGACGGCTATTTTCATTTTCAGAGCGTCCGAATTCTGAAACGAAGAGGCCGCAGCACATTTCTGGAACTGGAACTTCGTGAGGGCAAGAATCGCGAAATTCGCCGTCTGCTGGCCCGAACGGGACACAAGGTCATTCAGCTCGAACGCGTCGCGTTTGGTCCTCTGAAAATCGGACAGCTGGAATCGGGACAATGCCGTGAGCTGCGACCTCAGGAAGTTCGCGACCTGTACAAGTTTATTCAGGACGCGCCGAGCGTTCGTCGAGCAGCGCGCGAAGCGCACGCCGGTGGCGAGAAAAAATCGCCAGCTGGTGATCGTAGGCCTGCACCAAAGAAAGCTGTCCGCAAGAAAAAAGCGGCGCCTACCCGAGAGGCTCCGCCCAGCAAACGCGGTGCGGCTCGATACGGAATTAAAAAGCGGCCTGTGAAGAAGAAAGCAGCCGGCAAACGGCGTCCGGGAAAAAAATAGCAAATCCGATTGGGGCTCAGTCCCAACGGGACGGCATGTTGTACCCGCTTCGCGGCTGAATCGCATGGAACGCAATCAGCATTCACCGGAACTGTTATCGCGTCACTCGAATCAGGTACCAACGACTTCCGTCCTCAGCGTCGACCATATAGAAGTCACGTGGTGACACGTCGCTGGCGTCGTCAACATCAATCCGAATTGAAGTCCCCGCCTGATTCACTGCCTGGTAAGTTCCGGGGGCAATACCTTTAGGCAGAGGTACGGCGGAAGATTGAGTTACGGGTGTTGGAGGATGCGTGACGGACACTGTCTTAACGGACGGAACGACCGCCTCACTCGTTGATTGGTTGTCCGATTTCACAGGCAGAGAAGCGGTCACTTGTCGCTTCTGTTCTTCTCGTCTGACGACTGCGGCGTGCATTGCAGCCTGATCACCATCCCACGCTGCCATAAAACCAGCGGTGACAAGCATTAGCAGAAGTAGTCGAGCATTCATCGGACAACGTTCATGAGCGGACAAAGTGAGTCAACCATGTGAACATGTATCGACTCCATAGACCCTGCCACTCCGGCAAAAGCTGCCAGTGAAGGCTACTGGTTCCCGTTACAGGGACATCAGTAACAATCCGAGAGGTCTTGCGGGGCAGAGTGATTTCTCCGAGACAGAGCTTTCTGCCGCTTATTGAATTCTCTTGGTGGACACGCGTGTCCGTGGCAACGTGACTCTCTCTGTCTGATCGTGCGTTGGAATTGGCGTCACCGCTGGTGGTGTTTTGCCTTGTGGAATCCACAGAGCCATTGGCTGAATGGTTGTCACTGGCGGTCGCACGGAGCGTCCTGTTTCAGCGTCCAGGTCCGCAGGTACCGGTTCCGGTATTGATTGAAACACTCTTGGTCCATCGGTTCGCGGTTGTCTGAACGTAGGAACTTGATCTTCTGCTGGCACTTCCGGTTCAGGCACAGGGGCGGCCGGTCGTCGCTGCATTTCAATGGGCTTCTCTGTTGGTGGGCGTCCGGTCTCTCGTGTTTGCCCAGCCGCGGGAGGCTCAAATGGCTCGGGATCGGCGGGTGGCACAGGAGCCGGAACAACGTCATTGACACTTTTTTCTTCCATGACGTCAGCTGTGACATCGACTGGAATGCTGTTTCTTTCGGTAGTGACCTGAGGTGGTTGACTAATGTAACTTTGGCTGTTGAACGGTTGATGATGGGGAAGCCCCATCATCAGAGGCTGTTGGCAGTCCGTACACCCGTTTTGCGTACCGTGTTGATCCAGCTGGCATTTCTGGCAGTGGCAAGGCGTGTTTTTTAGCGTCGCGACTCTGCTGTGAGTTGAGCGAATCTGGCTGCACTCTAACGGTGGCGCACAATGAGCGCATGCCGGTTTTTCACACCGACAGGTCTTTTTTGTGGGCACCATATGCCATGATCGCTGACGATTGTCATGACAACTATCACATTCGCGGGTCCGCGGTGGAGTGTCCGCTGGTTGCATGGCCAACATAGGTTGATGTGCAGTCTGTGGATATTTGATATCCAGGAATGCGTTTGGCTGAGACTGCGGCCGCTCGGCCGCATGTCTCCTGAACCTCGGTGCAGGTGGGAATGTTGGAATCGGTGCCACTGCCGCCGGTTTATGTGCAGCATTATCGTATCGCACCCTCGTTACACTGCGGTTAATCAGCGGCATGGGTGGATAGGGGTGCGGCATCATCGCTCGGTATCCAGGTTGTCCATTGTATGGACCAGGACAACAGACGCAGCCAGCAGGCAGTAGAGAAATACCAGCAAGAATCAGCAAGACGCGGGGATTCATCGATCCATCCTCGACAATTTGGCAGCGCACGAAAAGGCGATGTATAAGAGTCTCATCGGCTGGCAAACTGGACAGACTTTACCGATTGTTCGGGTATCGGCAACTGCTGGTGCTTGCCTGTCATTGAGGGGAACGCTTCCCATCCGGATGCTGCCTATGAAAAAGGACGGATCGACTTTGTGAGTCGATCCGCCCTGCACATTGCTTGTGCCGAAGTTCTGGTCTATGTAATCGCGACCCGAATCGAGGTGCTCCAGCCGCTTTCGGTTCCGTTGCTAGCGATCGCTTTGACCCAAATCCGGTAGTTGCCTGCGGCAAGGCTGGTCAGTGGTGTGAACGAAGTGCCGTTCAGCGCGGTTTCGTAAATGACTTTGTTTGTCACGCCTTCATGGTTGACCCACAGCTCGTACCTGTCTGCACCGGTCACTGCGTTCCAGCTGATCGTTGGTGTTCGATCACTCGTGGTTACTGGCAGAGTGGTCAGCGCTGGAGTACTCAGTCCGCCGACAGTGAATCGACTGACCTGTGACCATGTCCCCGAACCGTGCATTCCGATTGGCATGACCCATACACGATAGCCACCGTCAGCAAAGGCCTGGCTGAAGGCATGGCTGGTTCCCGTCGCATTCTTTTCACGGGCGAATTGCCCGGAACTGTTAGCAAACCAGACATCGTAATGTGTCGCACCGGCGACAGGATTACTGGTGATGATGGGATTGTTTCCAGAGACGTTTCCGGAAGGCGAAACGATTTCTGTAGTCGATGAGATATCGAATGCCTGAGAAGTACTCCAGCTTGTCGCCACGCCGTCTGCATCGAATCCACGCACCCAGAATCGGTAACTTCCAGCCGGCTCATTGGACAGCAGGATCGCTGTACCGGTGACTCTTTCAACAGTGGCAATGCGTTTGGTGCCGCCCGTTGTTTCATTCACCCAGACTTCGTATTCCGCAGCACCGCTGTCTGACCATTCCCAGAGTACCGGCGCCAAAGTTGATGCCGAAACCGGATTGATGAGCTGCGGCGCACCGCTGACGGAAAACTCAGTTCCTTCAGACCAGCTGCCCGCCACACCAGCGGTTCGAGCTCTCGTGAACGCTCGATAGCTGCCAATTGGAAGCCTGGTGATGCTGGTGAATGTGGAGGTTGATAGCTGCTCGACGCGGATGACTTCGTTGCCACCCATGTCCTGCACCATTAGATCGTAGCTGTCAGCACCGACGACGTCTGGAAAATCGAATGTCGGCGTTGTGTCGGCCGTCAGATTGTCCGGAGAAAACATCGTTGGTGCCGGCGAAATATTCATTTTCTGAGGTGAACTCCACGGACCAGGTGTTCCGTCAGTCAGAATGGCTCGCACCCACAGCATGTGTTCTCCTGCCGGCAGATCCACAGGGACTTTCAGCGATGTTCCGGCGACGTTCTGGTTGCGGTAGACAAGACCCGCATTGCCCGTCATCTGATTGATCCAGACATCGTATCCCGTGGCACCGGCAACCGGTTGCCATGTCAGCACGGGTTGCGATGTTCCTTCAACCGCTTGCGCTGCCAGAACAGGAGCCTGATTTCCGACAACGACTACACCGTTGCTGGCACGTTCAAGGAAATTGAAGCCCGATCCTACAGCGGGATCAGGAAGAGCGATTAAAGAAAACAGATCATCCAAAACGGCATCCGCCACTACGCTACCGCTGGTTGGTGACTGTTCCGGACCGTCCGCATAAGCTGGCGGCTGCGGCTGCGACTCGATGACGCTGTACGTGCC
>CALFOL010000199.1 GCA_937919915.1 uncultured Planctomycetaceae bacterium | reverse complement strand
CGATGATCTGTTGAGTGGATCTCATGAAGTATAGAATGGCAAAGGAAGTGCCCACATAGAATTTTTGATGCGTGTCGAAACTTCCATCCGCTCCCTGAAGTGTTAATAGGCCGTCACCATATGTGGTGAACCAACCTTCCTTGAGGTCCGCTAATGCTGATGCCCGTTCGAGTGCATAGTAGAAGTAGATCTTGTGTTCGGCTCTACTGACTGGGGTGAACCGGGTATCTGTCCAAGCGATTCCTCGGTTCACTGCCTCGTCCAGGGCTTGCACTGAGTTTTTCGGATTGTAGCTAGGGAAAGCTCCTCCAGACCGATTTCCTGCTTCCGTCTCTGAATCTACCTTTTCAAGTAAGCCGAATTTCAGCGGGACTTCTGCCTTCAGCCCTTTGGGGCCATGCAGCATCGTGCGAACAACGGCCAGCGAGCCGGCTCCGGCGAGTGTCATGTTGTGCGTAGAGGCACCTGCTCCCGGTCCTAGTTTTGTCCCCGGGCGATACGGCCATCCAGCGTCACTGTTGCGTCCTCTAAGCAGGAAGGCTGCCGCACGATCGATCACGTCCGGACGAATCTCGCATCCGGCCCTTTGGGCGGCCCAGAGTGTCAGGATTCCATACTGGCTAATGCTGACGTCTCCAGGTTGCTGTGGTGAGTCGCTCCATGACCCGTCTTGCCGCTGAACGGATGCGACGTAGTTTGAGATTTGTTGCAGCTCATTGAAGTAGAGGTCCGAGTCTGCGTCTGCAAGCAGCATTGCATCGACGCCAGACAAATAGATGTGGTCGTACCCGTGGTAACCGCCAGTTAGAGCCCGCTTTTTTGCGATCTCGATTCCTTCTGCAATTAACGGATGGGTTGGCGATAACCCTGCTTTGAGCAGCGCATACGCCACCAGAGTTTTTTCTGTTTCAGGCGTTTTCGCGCCATTTGCCTCGAGGTAGCCTACGGCTTTTGACACGGCGGTATCGAATCGCGGCACCTTTGTTGATTTGATCGCACCAATGCTCGATTGCGAAATCGTCAAAATTATTGAGAAAAACAGCAGGGAGTGGCGAAGCACATTCATGGGATCACTTTCAATTCCGGGGACGGGCCCAGCGTGAGCTTTTGGAAGCTCTATGATATTATCTTCGGCGGCAAACGTAGTCAAAGTGGAAACGGAAGTGGCGATGTCTAAACAGTCAGGTGAATTTGTCTTGGTTACCGGTGGCGCAGGGTTTCTGGGGGCTCATATCGTACGTGCGCTGCTGCAGGACTCGCGTTACAGGGATTTTTCGATTCTGGTGATTGACGATTTGTCTGGTGGTTTTCGAGAGAATCTGCCTCAGAACGCTCGCGTGCAATTTCGGGAGTTGAGCATTGTTGACCATGTCGCGATGGACGCGGTCTTCGAAGAATACAGCATAAGCTACGTCTTTCATCTGGCCGCATATGCGGCGGAAGGATTGAGCCACTTCATTCGCCGGTTTAATTACCAGAATAATTTGGTCGGCAGCGTGAATCTGATTAATGCTGCGGTCCGGTCGGAAGTGAAGCACTTTGTCTTTACGAGTTCGATCGCGGTTTACGGTGCAGGGCAGGTCCCTATGAGTGAGGAAACAGTGCCGCGACCGGAAGATCCCTACGGAATTGCCAAGTTTGCTGTTGAACTTGATCTGCAGGCGGCAGCTGAGATGTTCGATTTGCCCTACACGATTTTTCGACCGCATAATGTGTACGGCGAATACCAGAATATTGGTGATCGCTATCGAAATGTTGTCGGGATCTTTATGAATCGAATTCTACAGAATCAACCGCTACCCGTATTCGGCGATGGCAGTCAGCAGCGCGCTTTTACGTATGTGCACGATCTGATGTTGCCAATGGTTTCGGCTCCGTTCGAGTCGCAGGCTGTCGGGGAAGCATTTAACATCGGAGCGACTCAACCTGTGAGCGTTCGGGAGCTGGCCGAGATTGTTTCCGAAGAGTTCGGTGTTGCTCTGAATCTTGATCTTCAGCCTGCCAGAAACGAAGTACATCTGGCTTGGTCTGATCATGCGAAGTGCGATCGCGTGTTCGGTAGTAGTGCCAATACATCGTTACGCGACGGCGTTCGCCGAATGGCAGTTTGGGCCGGGAAAGCTGGAGCTCGCAGCAGCACGAGTTTCAAGGGCATCGAAATTGAACGGGGGCTTCCGCCGATTTGGCAAAGCTAATTCATGAAGAATCTTCAGTTTTGTTGCCGCACTGGTCCAGTGAGAATCTCTTTATCCCGAGATGCGACGATCGGAATCAGATCCCGTTAGTCTCAGGAGTGCATCTCGCATTACTGGATAGTTGGCCTGAATGGAATACTTGTCTGTCACCGTCTGGCGTCCTCTTGCCCCCATTCGTTTTCGAAGCGCGGGGGATTTGAGTAGAGCCCGCAACGCGGTCACCCATTCTTCTGTTTCCTGAGCCACGTATCCATTTTGGTTGCCGTCGATGATTTCCGAATTGACTCCGACCGGTGCAGCGATTCCAGGAACGCCGACGGAAAGATACTGAATCAGCTTTAACCCGCATTTGTAAATGTCCCATTCCTGATTCGGGAACAATGGCATAAGTCCGATGTCCATGCCTTTTAACTGATCCACTTCATTCGCCGGATCCCACGGGTCGTGGACGAAGTTGACGCCCTCCAGATTAGTCTGTTGCAGCGGTGCCACATCAGGCACGACCACCCGTAATTCGAAGTCGACCTCAGACGCCACCCGTCGCAACGCTTCTGCGACGACTTCAAGGTACTTCAGATTGCCAGTTGTTCCCATCCATCCGACCACCGGTCGAGCGCCATCTACAGACGGCCGTCTCATTGTGTAGTCGCCCATGTCTACGCAGGTTGGAATGTGGAGTAGTTGCTGGTTCAGTAGCGCCGCTTTTTCCATGAGGAACCGGTTTCCACAGACAACCAAATCCGCCATCTTCAACAGTAAGTCAAACTTGGCAGGATGTCGCAAAAAGACGGCGTCGTCCAGATCGATCACCAACTTGCCGCAGCACTCGCGAAAGCGTTCCTCCATCTGGGTTGTTTCGTCGTCGAATATTTCACGATCGATGAAGACAACATCAAATCTGTTCAACTTTGCTCGCAGCCAGTGCCACCAGCGAACACTTCGCTTGAGTAGCTGACTTGGCCGAAAGCCCATCCATGGAAAGTAATCGTACTTTTGAGGAAAGCTATGAGCAACGACGCAATGATGTCCATCTGCCTTGAAGTGTTTAATGTAAGGCAAGATGCGAAAACGAGCGGACGGTACTCGCGCTCCGGACGACAGGAACAGAATCTTCACGACTGCGAACTTTCATGTGGACGTTCAGCCATTATCGTCAATCGTCCGCCTTGGCGGATCAATGATAGCAGTCGGGCTATTGGGCTAATAATAAGTTGAATCCACATGTTCGGTGAGTCCGGATATCGGAGCAGTCGATCACCAAGTCTGCGTGTTAGTGAGAATCGACGAAGTAAAATACCACTGCTGCCAATTATATTCAGGACGTTTCGTTGATGCGAAACCCGGACATTATTGAAGCCCGCGCTTTCCAGAACATTGCGGATGCTTCGAGGTGTATAGAATTGCAGGTGCCGGGGCAATTCCCAAACATACCACGCAGAGCGAAAGACTCTCGGTTCCCAACAGCCGGTGTTGGGAATGCTAATCAGCAGAGTTCCGCCCGGTTTTAGTAGCCGATGAATCTGTCGAAGTGTTGTGAGCGGATACAGCACGTGCTCAATCACCATCCAGGCTGCTGCACTGTCGAACGACGCTTCTGGCAGTGAGACGAAGTCCAAAACGCCTGTGTGTACGGTCAAACCGGAAGCTCTCGCTTTTTCGGAGGCTGATTCACTTGGTTCAACACCAACGACATCCCAACCGTCGGCGGCTAACCGCGATAGGTAGCCGCCTGTGGAACAGCCCAGTTCAAATGCTCGTGGGTTTTCGGAGGAAGCTGTAGTTGCTGGTTTGGGAGGTAGCGGCTGACTGAAATCGTCAGTTAGCCAGTGGTAAAGAGGCTTCAGTCCCGGAACATAGCGAAGCGGCAAGTAGCGAAGGTACCACGGGCGTTCTGGAGTGACACATACATCTGGCTTATCGATGTCAGGCGGAGATGCCAGATGAGGGCCGTATGAATCGGGATAGCAGCGGTGGAGAGTAGCGGCTGTAGGTCGTGGATTCATGTACAAGTGACCGCAGTCTTCACATCGATCAGCATAGTACACACCAGGGATACCACACAGGTTGTCTACCGCTTCGAGAACGCGGCTCGACCGTGAGCATTCACACAGCGGGCACGAAGTTTTTTCCAGAATCGGAGGTTGCAGCATGTTTATCGAACCGCTTTCTCAGAATGCCAAAGTCGGCGCGTTGCCGCCCAGATGATCAGCCAGTATGGCGTTTGAATGACTGCTACTCCAAACAAGTAGCCGATACCGACACCCCAAACGCCGTGTTGTTTTCCCAGCCAAAAAACAAGCACTGCGATTGATGAACTTGAGATAATCGCAGCCAATAGAAACGGGTCCTTCTTGTGGGCTCTGACATAGATATTGCTGCATTGCGCTAACTGAAGGATGACTAGTGCCAACGAGAAAACGCCGGTGGTTGCCGCATCTGGCAGGCGATCAGCGATTCGCTGGCACCCCCAGTATGGTAACTGGTTGAATATCCAAATACCGACTGTGAAAAGTAATCCTCCAGTTGCGAGCAGCAACACCGATACACGACTCACACGAAAAAACATCTCATCCAGCGCTCTGAACTTGCGTTCGGCGATGAGCTGCCCAAACAGCGGCCGACGTGTATCGATCCAGGAAAGTGAGGCCGCCTGAAGGGCTACAAGAATCGTCCACATCATCCCGAAACGGCCAGAGACTGCGAGGCCGTGATACTTCACAATTACGAGGCCTGCAAGGTGACTCGCGAGCCACAGGAACACGCCCTGAATCGCGATTCGCCATTGAAGCGGAAGGACTTCTTCCCTCCAGTTGACAATCGTTCCCTGTGGCGGTTTTCGGAACGGTTCGAAAAATTTGCGATAACGAATCGCAACAAGGTAATACTCTCCCGCTAGCCGCACGGTCGCGGAACCACACAATGCCCACAGACCGCAACCGCTTGCTATGAGAGTCCAGACGACGATCGAACCTACGATTCCGATCCAGAAACGGATACGATTGATTGCTGGTAGTTGAGAACAACCTTCGAGAATGGCTGTCAGTGGAAGGACGGCAAGCTGAACTCCTGTCAGCAAAACCAATGTCGCCCACGGTGCTGCCCATGAACCGACGTCACTCCATTCAAATTGTTTATCCTGCAGCGACCCCAGGAAGAGCGTTCCCAGAATAGTCACGACAAGAACGAACAGAAATGCTGCGATGACATACCAGCGAACTGCCGATCGTCCAAGTGAGACAAGTCGGGACAGCTTCTCGGAATCACCCGTGATTCCGTCCTCCGTTAGCTCGAGGCTTGACCATTCGTGACTGGCAACGTTGATGATCACGACATGTAGACTCAGTTCGACAAAAATCTGCATGGCCAGCAGGTTAATGAAGGCATAGTAGTAGCCCTGCTGGATTTCGTTGAAGCAGAATACGATCAATAACTGAGTGATTGGCCCAGTAAGTAACTGCCAGAAGCGAGCCAAAACGGCAAACCCTACCGCGCGGTCGATGCTCAACCTTCGGGCAATGCGCATCCAAAGCGGCTCGGTTTCCGCTGGCTTTTCCGTCACCCCGCGCTGATACGGGGTGACAGCTTGTTGTTCGTCTGTGTCTGGCACTATCAAACGGGGCTTAGGTTGGGCTGTTAAAAATTTGCCATTGACATGATTTTCGTTCGCGCAAGTTCTTCGCCTCTGGCAAGTTTGCAAGGTGTGGTTTCCGCAGGGAATTCATTGCTTTCTCGGGGCCTTCGACGGACGGAGGAAGAAAAGTTGC
Organism: uncultured Planctomycetaceae bacterium; assembly: GCA_937919915.1. Lineage (GTDB taxonomy): Bacteria > Planctomycetota > Planctomycetia > Planctomycetales > Planctomycetaceae > Fuerstiella. The sequence goes on along the minus strand of CALFOL010000199.1, from coordinate 439 downwards.
GCAACGACAAAAGAGCCTGTCAATACCGAATTTTTAACAGCCCAGGCTTAGGTAACGGTGAGCTAGATATCGGTGATTTTGGCGTTTCCCTGCAACGCCGTCGCATCCTAACACAGATCAAAATTTGGGCAGCTAGCGATTAGGGCGCACATGTGGTGATACGTAAAGCTAGAAACGAATCGCAATAAAAAGACGGAAGATGCGAATTCGCCGTTCTGCAATGTTTCCTCTGGGCGTTGCGTGCGGTCTGAAGCCTCCCCAAATCTGCATCTTGCGGTATTCTGGCGGCAACCGGTAGAATCTGCCAGATTATTCTGTTGCAACAGCCCCTCTTTGAGATCACGAGCAAGGATGCTCAGCTGGTTACGAAAAAAGATATCGACGGACCTGGCGATTGATCTGGGGACTTCGTCTACGCGCATTGGTTTGCCCGGGGAGG
>CALFOL010000198.1 GCA_937919915.1 uncultured Planctomycetaceae bacterium | reverse complement strand
AGTTAAGGAAGAAGTTAAGGAAGAAGTTAAGGAAGAGGACGCCAAGGAAGAGGACGTGAAGGCGATAGACCCCGTCGAGTAAGAGACTCGCTTGCTCATTTCGGCTGTCAACAAATACCGTCATTTGTCTGGTCGACGAAGACCGTCTATTCGATACCGAGCGAGACGCATAAGCGACCGTTGCGTTTGGCAAGGCGGCAAGGCGCAAAGCTCTGCAGGATTCCACATCTATGAATCCACGTGACCAGGTCGCTCGCCTTGCAAAGTCGGATTACCTGGCGGCTTTGAAGATCGCAAAGTCGATCGAGAACCTGCGTGGGCAGATTCAGTCACTGGGTTGGGTCGCCCGCTACGCTCCTGCCGACCAGGTCGCGAGTGTCATTCGTATCGTGACGGATCTCGCCCAAAGAAACGCAGACACGGACTACTACGGAACGGCGATGGCGATCGCATGGCCTCTGCGCGCACTCCACGAAGCCGGCCAACCAAAACTAATTCCGCCGTTGCTTCGCGTGGCGACTAACATTTCTGAACGCGTCACGCCAGAGTCCAGTGGTGCGGTGGCCCTGAGTTTGATCATTCAGGCCGTGCTTCCAGCTGGTTTGTCAGTTGCTGAGTCCGCGATATCGAAGCTGGCTGGACGGGTGAAGGATCAGCACTGGCGTACCACCCGTGCACTGACGGAAGTCGCGTTGATGGTGAACAGCGTTGATCATGCTCGAGCCCTTGTGATCGCCAGGGCGATTGCGGCCGAGAATAAACGCGCGACGGCAATAAGGCGGCTTGAGAATGCGGAGGCCAGTGAACCACGTGCGTTCTTCTGGGGGTAAATTACGCCGACTTGTGGCCGCGCGGCACGCTCTGGGATTTAAGAATGCCGACTCCCGCGAGCGAGTGCCGTTCACAACAATAAGTAAACTGTTCTAAAGGTCACTGTTGAGCCACCTTGGCACCGTTGTGTGATCGCCGTTGGCCGCTGCAAACGCCTTAGGTTGCGGCTGATTTCCAGCATTCTCCATCTCGACAAATGGAGGGCAATTGGTGTTCGCGGGAATTGAGTCACGGGGGGTAATCTGGTAGGATTTCACGCACTCCAGCCGTTGTCGTAAGTCGCTGGAAATATTGGAGTTGCGTCACGTCAAAACGCACCGTCGCACAGGCATTCGTGGCTATTCAGCAGCCGTATCGATCTCGCTCGCGACGTAACGTGATATGTGTCCCGGCCAGTGGCCAATAAGGAGTTTTCAGGTTGTCCACAGACGATCCTTCAGGTGAACTGTCCGTACCGGGCGGTGACGATTTCAATCCTCGCGTTCTGAGAACAGACATTCGCGACGAGATGCGGAACAGCTATCTGACGTACGCGATGAGCGTCATCATTAGCCGTGCGTTGCCAGACGTTCGCGACGGGCTCAAGCCATCACAGCGCCGCATTCTGGTAGCGATGAACGACCTGAATCTCAGCCCTGGCGGCAGCCGCACCAAGTGCTCAAAGATCGCTGGCGAAACGATGGGTAACTATCACCCGCACGGTGACGGTGCCATCTATCCAACACTGGTTCGTATGGCTCAGGATTGGGCGATGCGCGAGACCCTGATTGACAAGCAGGGGAACTTCGGGTCACTCGCCGGTCTGCCTCCGGCGGCGATGCGATATACAGAAGCGCGACTCGGTGGTGCCGCGGCCGAGTTGCTGCGTGACCTCGATCGTCAGACCGTCGACTTCGTCGCGACCTACGACCAACAACGGATGGAACCTGTAGTTCTGCCGGCGCGGTTTCCGAACCTGATCGTTAACGGTTCGACAGGTATCGCGGTTGGAATGGCGACCAGTATTCCGCCCCACAACATGACGGAAGTCTGTGAAGCGGTGAAGTTGATTATCGAAAATCCAGAAGTGACTCTGGATGAATTGATGGAAGCGATGCCGGGTCCCGACTTCCCAACCGGCGGCATCATTTGCGGTCGCAGTGGAATTCGCCAGGCCTACATGACAGGTCGCTCGACGATCGCGCTGCGAGCTCGCACGCACTTCGAAACGGAAAAACAGAGCGATGTGATTGTGGTGACTGAGATTCCCTACATGGAAACTCGTGACCGTATCCGTGAGAAGCTGGAAATCCTGGTGCGAGACGAACGTATCAAGGGAATCTCCCGGATCGTCGACCTGACGGACCGCACCATTCCGTCGTGGCAGGTGCGTCTGCACATCGTCTTGAAACGCGATGCTGACAAAGAAGTCGTGCTGAACCAGTTGTATAAGTACTCTCCGCTGCAGAGCACTGTCAGCATGATCCTGCTGGCTCTGGACGGCAATCGTCCGCAGCTGATGACGATCCGCAGCATGCTGGATGCGTTTGTCCGCCATCGCGTGGAAGTCATTCGCCGACGTACTGAGTTTATGTTGCGTGAAGCTCGCAAACGCAAGCATACCGTCGAAGGCTTGCTGCTGGCTCAGATCGACATCGATCGCATCATCAAGACGATCCGCGATTCTGCCAGTCGAGCTGCCGCAAAAGATGCGTTGCAAAAAATTCCGATCCCTGCAGAAATGGTCGAGCGGGCTCTGGGTGAGAACGGGTATTCCGAATTTCAGATTGAGCAGGGAATTCAGACGGACTACTTCCTGTCACCGAACCAGTCGGAAGCGATTGTTTCGATGCAGCTGGGATCACTGGCGAATCTGGAACGAGAAAAGCTGCAGGGGGAACACGCGGTATTGCTGGAAAATATCGGCGAATACCTGCATCTACTGAGCGACGAAACGCACATTCGTGCTGTCATCAGCGACGACATGGACGAGCTGCAGGCCAAATATGGCAACAAGCGTCGTACCGATATCTCACTGGAAGAACTGGGCGATTACGACAAGGAAGCACTGATCACCGAAGAATCGATGGTGGTCACGTTGTCTCGTCGCGGTTACATCAAACGCACTCCACTGGACACTTACGAATCGCAGAAACGCGGCGGCAAGGGGATTAAGGGAGCGACTTCAGATGAAGAAGACCCAATCGAACATCTGTTTGTATCCAGCACTCACAACTATCTGCTGTTCTTCACGGACCGCGGACGTGTCCATTGGCTGAAGGTGTACGACCTGCCACTGCAGGCGCGAACCGCCAAGGGCCGCGCATTAGTGAATTTGATCACGCTGGAAGAGGGTGAGGCCATTTCCAACTGCTTTAGTGTTCGCGCGTTTCCGGACGACAAGTTCCTGATGATCGCGACACGCAAAGGCATCGTGAAGAAAACGGCACTGTCGGCTTACGGCCGCCCCATGAAAGGTGGCATTATCGCCATTCGACTGGATGACGACGATTCTCTGGTTGATGTTCGAATCCTGGAGGGTGATCAGGACGTCATCATGAGCACGTCGGGCGGCATGGCGATTCGCTTCAACCACAGCGATGCTCGCCCGATGGGACGTGCAACACGCGGTGTGAAAGGCATCACGCTGATCAAAGGGGAAGAAGTTGTTGGGATGGTGGTTGCCGCAGCCGATCGCACGCTGCTGACAGTCTGCGAAAAAGGTTACGGCAAACGAACGCCGTTCGGACCTGGCATCATGGGCGGGGATGAGGAAGAGGGCGAAGGCGCGACCAGCAGCAGTGCTCAGTATCGTCGACAGAAGCGTGGTGGTAAGGGCCTGCGAGACATCAAGACGACGGAACGTAATGGTCTGGTCGTAGATGCTCTGGCGGTACGTGACAACGACGAAGTGCTGATCATCACAGCCAAGGGCAAGATTCAGCGTTTGAAGGCGTCTGACATCAGCACGATTGGCCGTAACACGCAGGGCGTGCGAATCATGAAACTGGATGAAGGTGATACGCTGTCATCGTGTGCCACAATTGCCAGTGAAGACATCGAAGAAGCCGCCGCTCGAGCGGCTGAAAGAGAGGCTGCTGAGACAGCTCAGATCGCGGCCGCAGAAGCCAAGGCGGCAGCAGCACCAGCGAAGGCTGCTGAACTGGATGATGGCGACGACGTTGAAGACGATGGCATTGATATCCAGGACGACGATTCTGAAGAGTAGATCGAGGGAGTAACAGGCCACCGGAGACATTCCGGTGGTCTGCGACACCGACCAGGGGTCAACTGGAAACGGGGCGCAGAGGATTGACGCTGTGACTGCTTCAGCATCTGACGGACCGCCAATCTATCTACTGCCGGGCATGACCAGGGAATACCCCGTGTTCGCGCGGTTGATTCCGTTACTGCGGAACGCGACTGTCATACAACTTATCGACCCAGAGCACCACGAGTCGCTCAGGTCGTACGCTGCTCGAATGTCAAAGCACCTTAGTCCCGATGGCTACCTTGTCGGCGTCTCGTTCGGGGGCATTGTTGCGGCTGAGGTCTCACGTATTATTCGCCCACAAGGATGTGTCCTTGTTTCAAGCGTTTGTGGTCCTCATCAGTTGCCCCCCTGGCTGCGAGTGTGTCGAATGATTGGCCGCCGCCACGGTGCAGCCATCCTCAACATGGTGGGCCATGCTGCAGGGGTAGTCCCACGTCGCGTGGGCAGTCGTTCAATAATTCGTCTCGGCAAACTGTCCGGAACCAAGGGGGCATGGCATCGCTGGGCGACATCCGCCGTGCTTGACTGGCAGCCTGATCCCCGTCCGTTCGACTTTCCTGTGCTGCAGATTCATGGAGATGCGGACAGGACCTTTCCGATTCGGTATATTGGTGCCGATGTCGTCGTGTCAGGCGGTGGACATGCATTGCCGATGTCGCATCCGAATGATACCGCAAACGCGATCGTGGCCTTTACGAGTACAATCAGCCAGGCTGGTCGCTAACGTGTGACGGATAAGATCGGCCTGCGTGACGTTCATTTTGACTGGCATCCAGGATTCTGACTGAAGGTTCAACCATGAGAGCGCTGTATCTATCCGGCGGACAACTGGAGTACCGCGCTGATTATCAGCCATTGCGACCGACAGCGGGGCTGATTGAAGTCCGCGTGCTGCAGGCAGGCATTTGCGAAACGGATCTGCAGCTCAAGCAGGGCTATATGGGCTTTGAAGGTGTCCTGGGGCACGAATTCGTCGGCATTGCGACGACGGGAAACTTTTCCGGACAACGTGTCGTCGGCGAAATCAACTGTGCCTGCGGCGTATGTGACTTTTGTAATCGACAGCTGCCACGACACTGTAGTCAGCGTACGGTGATCGGGATTCTGAATCACGATGGAGCCTTCGCTGACTCAGTCTGGGTCCCCCAACAAAATCTGCACGTCGTCCCGGAACACGTCACGACTCAACAGGCCGTCTTTACTGAACCTGTTGCCGCAGCCTGCCGGATTCTGGAACAGGTCGACATCGCTGGCTCAGATCGTGTTGTGATATTCGGAGACGGGCGACTCGGAAATCTATGTGCTCAAGTGCTTAACAGCACACGTTGCCAGCTAACCGTGGTCGGCAAGCACCAATGGAAGCTGGACCACCTGCTGCCATTGGGTATCAATACAGTGCTGCTTTCTGACTTCAAAGCCGATCACTCTGCTGACTTGGTTGTTGACTGTACCGGATCCGCCAGCGGATTTTCAGCCGCGTTGCAGGCGGTCAAGCCTTGCGGCACGATCATCCTGAAGACGACCGTCGCCGCTGAGCACTCACTGCCGCTGGCACCTGTCGTGATCGACGAAGTCCGCGTGCTGGGTTCGCGTTGTGGCCCATTTGCTCCAGCGTTGCAGATGATCGCGGATGGTCGTGTTCAGGTGGATTCACTGATTAGTGCTCAGTACCCACTGGAAGAAGCGGTGTCGGCGTTTGCTCACGCAGAACGTCCGGACGCTTTAAAGGTTCTGCTGAATGTCGCTTCTCAGCACTGATTTCCTGCAGCATCGAATACAACACAATGTTGACGGCTAAACGCATCGCGTCGGCTTCTTCATAGCCGTCGCAGGCCAGAGACGCCTGATTCTCCAGCGCGCAACTGATGTCGTACTGGCTGTAAATCACAACGTAGCGGCCATCGATCTCGATGCCTTCCAAAAGTGGCGGCACAGAGTCTGTGGTCGTTTGGATCGACGCTCCGGCATCTCCGGGCACCAGTCTTCTGCGCTTCACCGTCTCGATTTTGTGGCCGCCGATTGCGTCGGAATACAGTTCGTGGTCCAGAGGAATCTTCTGCAACGGATGCTCGGGAAACAGCTGCGTCATCAGTTCTCGAAAACCCTGGTCAAACCGTTGTGAACCACAGCAGGCATCTGCAAACAACACAGCTCCGCGACTCAGATAGTCTCGCAGTGCATCCTGTTCCTGTTTTTCCAGTACAAAACGATAACGGCCATGCATGTAGACGATTGGAAATCGTTTCATTTCCGACAACGTGATTGAAATCGTACGACGTTTCGGCGAAGCACTCATGCCCGCTGTTTTGTTCAGAGCAGC
>CALFOL010000197.1 GCA_937919915.1 uncultured Planctomycetaceae bacterium | reverse complement strand
CCGAGGTGACGCTGAGCTTTGAATCGGCAGGCGACGACGCGACGAATGCATTTGGATTCACGCCGAATGGACGGGACCTGTCCTCGCTGGGGAATTACTTCTTGAAACTTGGGCCCGGGAGTTTTCCTGGCAATGGATTACGCTACTTCATTATGTCCCTGGATTTCAACGAGGACGTCGACATGGCGTCCGGCGAAATATGGAACATCGACGGCCCGGAACAGTTTGAGGTCATCGGATTCGACGCGAATGGGAACGAGGTTGCTTCGGTAGAGAGTCCTGTGGGCGGACTGGATGGACTGGCGTGGAATTGGGAATTGGATGTTACCGGCGTAACCGCTATTTCGTCAGTCAAGATCAACAAACTGGGGAACGGTCAGATCGGCGGAATCGCCTTCGACAACTTCAGCTTCGGTTCCTCGTCGTCAGTCACAGCCAACGTACCGATTCCGGCAGCGTTTCCGTTAGGTTGTCTGGGTTTGATTGCGGTGTTCGTGCGTCGTCGCCAACGTGGCAAGCAGTGAGCCGCTGTAGGTGTTTTTGAAACCGCTTGCTCTACAGGCAACACTTGACAAACCAATGCCCGCGGCCAGGGCCGTGCCTCACCAGATCGGACGCGTTGGTTTTGTAGCCAGCGTTGAGCCTGATCTGATTGTGTCCCTACTTCGTTGCGTAACTTGTTCGCACAACACCATCTCCGGCGGCGTTGTGACTCGCCGTCGCCGATTCCCGTGCTTCCCACTCGCGAAGGCCTGCGTTCAGGAATTCCTGAAACTCTTCTCCAGAAGTGACGCCAATTGAGCGTGACAGAATCTCTTTCCCGTCAGGTGTGGCGATCACATACGCCGGCAGAGAAACATCTCCAAACCACTCGTCCTGAAGGTTGAGATTCCTGCTTAGCACTCGATCGTGCTCTGCGGGAATTGACTTCACGCCGGGTACTTCATCGCAATACAGTTGGACTCGCACCAGATTCTCAAGGATGTTGTGAACTTGCTGGTCTTTCAATGTACCGTTTTCCATTCGGCGGCAATTGACACACTTGACTCCTGTGAAGTCAAGAAACATCAGAGTGTTTGTCTTCGATGCTGTTTGCACTGCTGCGTCGAAATCAAGCGAGTACTCAAGACCATCGTGTTCCGCGACGAACCCGTTTTCACCTTCGGAGATGTTCAGTAGTGGAGGGGCAAATGACACAATTTGCTCCCAAAGCACGCCGGCAGGAGCCTTAGGTGAGAACAGGCCCACAGCGATATAAGCAGCGACTCCGAAGAAGCCCAGTGAGAACATGCAACTCAGCGCACCAACGGAATCGCTTGGTGTGTCATGAGGCATCTTGAAGATGTTCAACAGGTACATCCCCGTAACAATTGCGATGGCGATCCAGATTCCCATCACAAGGTGATAGTCCAGGTAGACCGGCATCCCGTTGGGGCTGAATCCAATGTCTGCAACGCTGAGAAACTTCGTAACAATGGCAAGCTCAAGCAGTCCCAGCGTCACCTTGACGCGGTTCATCCAGCCACCGCTCTTCGGCAGAGATTTCAGGAACGCAGGGAACAACGCCAGGACAAAGAACGGGGATGCGAAAGCCGCTGAGAAGGCTGCCATCCCAACGATTGGGCGAAGGTAGCTTGTGCCATTCGCCGCAAGAACCAGAATGTTACCGACAAAGGCAAATGTGCAAGTGAACGAAACCAGAGTGAACGTCAACGCCATAAATACCACGCCAAAGACACCGCCGGTGTCTTGTTTTTTTGATGTCCATGTCAACACCCAGGAGGGGATTTGAAACTCAAACATCCCTAGAAGCATCAGAGAAAACGCGGTAAACACGAGAGCAAAGACCAGATTCAACCACGGGTTATTTGCCAGCTGGTTCAGCACCTGTGGACCACACAGAATGCTGACCAAAAGTCCTAATCCGGTGAACGCGGCCACGATGCTTAAACAGTATGTTGTTGCCAGTTTGACTGTGGAGCCGGGATTCTTCTCTCCCTGCTTCAGGAAGTAGCTCACGGTGACCGGAATCATTGGAAACACACATGGGGTCAGCAACGCTACGAAGCCAGCGGTTATTGCGGAGAGGATGAAGGCAAACCAATCTTCCTGCTGTCCCTCGTCAGGTTCAACGGCGGTGTCTACGGCAGATCCTGCCACTGCGTTGCCGCCACCAAGTTGCACGGCAAACGTTGCCTTGGATGGCGGCAGGCATCGTGTCTCGTCGCACACCTGAAAACGGATCGTTCCACCGATCGCCACTGGACTATCCGACACGACGTATTCCCGAGTCCATTCGATAGAACCATGGTGCAGTTCAAGAATCTCGCCTGGTGCAGCGCCGACTTTCAGATCCGGCTTCTTTGATGCGGTAAATGTATCTCGGGTTGCAGCTGCTCCGGTTTCCTGTTCGACTTCGATCTGTGTCGGAAAGCCCCCCGGGACGTCTTCCTGTGTAATGGAATACGTGTGATACGGCTCGTCGATGGCTGCCTTGATTGAGAGCGTGACGTAGTCACCGATCCCCGCGTTTTTTGGTGCCAAAGACACTGTGAAGCGAATTGGCGCCTGGTCGAGTCCAGCTGGCAGTCGCATTTCCGGCACAATCACCTGTGATGACAGATCGGGGCCGTCCACGGCTGCAAACAACGCTGGAGCGATCGATGTCGCCGCTGGCGGAACAAAATCCGCTGGCAATGAAGCTGAGAATGTCTTTGCCGGTTTGATTTCTTTGCACTGTCCGTCCCCACAAACCTGACCTGTCAGCTCTCCGCTGATCGTCAGACCTGGTTTCAGTGGTCCATCAATGGATCGTAGTCGCTGCGTCCATGTAACCTCGTCTTCGAACTGTTCCATCGTCGCGCCGTATTCAGTCACGACGTGTGGCGGACGGTCGGAACGGATCGTTCCTTCCAGCTTTAAGCCCGAAGCCATGATGACAATCTTTGACGGGATTGAGCCTGGAAGTGGCTTGTGAGAATAGATGTGGTAGTGCGGCGGAATCTTCACCTTCACCTTCACATCAACGGCTGTGGCATCGACGGCGACAAGTTCTGCTGAAACGTCAACCTGAGCAGAACCGCCGAGCGCGTGATCACCACCGAATGTCTTCCCACTGAACGCGCTCTTCTTACCGCCCAGAATATCGAGCGGAATCGTCTCTTTCTCCTGGGCGATGCCGGCAAGTGGCAACGACAGACAAACAACGGTGGCAAGGAGCAGGCGAATCATGGTGGACTTCCGAAGACTCGTAGAATGATCAGAACAATTTTAGATGTGCCGACGACTTACCCGTCAGCTGGCGTCCGGAAAATACGGACTTTGCCAATGCAATGGTCGTATGTTTCGTATAAACCAGACCGACCACGGGATTTTCCGCAGCAGAATTCATACGTTTGGTTTCGACACGGTGACATTATCGCCTTTCCGAACCTTACATGGAATTCCACACAGCAAACATCCCGCTTCCTCTGGTTGCCGCAGCTTATCGACCACCGACAGGAATTGGCGTAAACTGCAAGAATTGCTGGGTTTAAGGGGCGGAATACGCCGATTCGCAGATTTCGCCGGTTCACAATTTTGTATGGTAAGCTCTAACGTTGGGGCCAACCTGATGGATTCCGAGTAGAATCTCGCCATGTGTCGAGCTCGTTCGCGACAATAAGTAAACTGCTCACATGTCCGATTTTGTGGAATCCGTTCACGTCTGGCTGCCCGGCTCTGTGCTGATGCTCGGGCTGGTGATGTGTTCAGCGTTCTTCTCTGCCAGTGAGACAGCATTCTTCTTTTTAACCCGCGATCAAATTCGGCATTTCGGAGCGGGTAGCGGTCGTGAAAAGATGGTCGCCACGTTGCTGGCTGACCCGGACCGACTGCTCACTGCGGTGTTGTTCTGGAACCTGGTCATCAATCTGGGCTACTTCACGGTCGGCATCGCCGTGATGAACCACCTGACAGCTAAGGACTACGCGACCGTTGCCGCTGTGATGGGCATTTTAAATCTGGTCGCCATGATTGTGCTGGGTGAGGTCATTCCCAAAAGTGCGGCCGTCGTGTTTCGTGACAGGATCGCGCCGCTGGTCAGCTGGCCGCTGGCCGCAGCTGTCCGAATTCTGGATCCAGTGATTCCGCTTCTGGGGCGCATTGCGAAAATTCTGCGACGAACCTTCTGGCCGCACGTGATTCACGAAGCACACCTGCAGCCGGATGATCTGGAAAAGGCCATTGATGCTTCAGCCGCCATGACCAGTGAACTGCTGGAGATAGAACAACAGGTGTTGCATAACATTCTGGACATGAATGAAATCATGGTCGAAGAGATTATGCGACCGCGGAACCTGAGCATTTCAGTGGGCCCTGACGAAACGCTGGCAACGCTGAGTGTGACATCAATTACACAGACGGACTACTTATTGGTCCGGGACCCGGAATCGGACAATTGCAGCCGGGCCGTCGCCCTGGCGCGCGTGACAGGTCGCGCGAACGCGACGATGGCCGAACTCGCCGAACCGATCATCTATGTCCCCTGGTGCGCTACGTTGTCGTTTGTCCTGTCGGAGCTGCGTAATCGCTACTGCGGTGTTGCGGTGGTGGTGCATGAACATGGTGAGATGGTCGGAACCGTGACCTATGAGGATCTGCTGGAAACGGTTTTTAGCGATTCTCCTTCCCGTACGCGGCGCGTGCTGGGACGCGAACCGTTGATCGAAATTGGCGACAATCGTTTTCATGCTGAAGGTCTGATGACGCTGCGGTACCTGTATCGACACCTGCGAATTTCGTTCGATGCCGAGGAAGAATCGTTAAACACCCTGGCCGGCTTGTTTCATGATGAGCTCGAACGTATGCCTCAGGTTGGCGACCGCATCAAATGCGAAGGCTGGATCTTTACTGCAATTCAGGTCAGTCCGCGAGGACAGCTCCGCGCGCTGATTGAAACGGAAGAATTGTCTGCTGATGGTTCGGGGGAAGACGTATGACGTTATCTCTGAGCCTGTTCTTTTCAGTTTTGTTATTCATCGTCGGGATGCGGCTGTCCGCTTTTTTCAGCGGATCAGAAACCGGATTCTATCGCGTCAGTACGCTGCAGGTGACTTTGCAGAAGCAAAGTGGCGATGCTGTGGCCTCCAGGCTGTACTATTTCGTGACGCATCCGGAACGCTTTGTCGCGACAACGCTGGTCGGCAATAACGTCGCAAATTATTTGACAACGTTGGCAATCGGTCTGATCGTGGCAAGCGTTTGGGACAAGTCGACGGGGGCCGCGGAAATTCTCGCGACGTTGATGCTGACTCCCGTCATCTTTGTATTTGGCGAATTGATTCCCAAGATTCTGTACTACCGTTCTCCGATGTCCCTGCTGCGTTCGGGTTCTGTTACGTTCAGTCTGTGTTACTACCTCTTTCTGCCGCTGAGCTATCCGTTGATTCGTGTGTCGCGGTGGATTTCGCGATTTGGTGCCTCGGATAAGCGTCCGATTGAAGTCGTTTTTGGGCGCAATCGATTGTACGGGGTCCTTGAGGCCGGAGAGCGCGAAGGCATTCTGACGGAATTGCAGAGAAACCTGGCGGAGAACGTGATGCAGGTGGCGTCGCTCCCGGTTGAGCTTTCCATGACGCCTGCTTCGACGGTCCAGGGAATCGGTGAAGACGCGACAATGGAAGAGGTCCTGGCGTGGGCCAGCGCTGCGGAATCGGCGTATGTAATGCTGCACAAACCGAACGCAGCAAATGACTGGTCAGGATATGTACGCGTAGCGGACATGCTCGCGTCCGGGAGTGCTCCCCGACACGTCATGCGGCGAATGCCCGCGTTCGAAGCCGGAACCCCGCGACTGGAAGTGTTGACTACGCTTTCTCGTGTAGGCTGTCGGTTTGGCGTTGTGATGGATGCCGATCGCTGCATCGGCGTGATCAAACGTCAGACGCTGGTGTCGCAGTTATTTCGAGTCATCCGGCCGGCCTCACCCAAGCTGGATGATCTGCTTTCCGCCGGTATCTAGAGGTCTGGAGCAGGGAAGGTTCGCGGGCGTTGTGAGCGAATCAGCCGTGCTGAACAGCTATATCCAATATGTGCCGGACGACGGCGTTCGGGAATCGTTGGACGGCATCCGAGTCACGCCAGAAATGTCGATGGGAGATTTCCGGCAACTGGTCATCCGATTCCATTCGGCTCTGACTGACCTTTACGGCACGCTTCGAGATGAGGTCGACGCCCCGCACGTGAAGGAACTGTTTACGAGCCTGCACGATATGGAACAGTCGCTGACCGCCGAACAGGCATGGGCAGGACGATCAACTTAACGTCGGATTTCGTCGTAGCGGAAGTCGCAGAGATTTTCGAAATTCAGGGTTGCCGCAACTCACTGCGAGTTTCGCTACAGGTCGTGGTGGACAACATT
>CALFOL010000196.1 GCA_937919915.1 uncultured Planctomycetaceae bacterium | reverse complement strand
AAATTTGAGATTTCAGATCGCAAATTTCTAATCTCAGATCTCAGATTTGAAATTTCAAATCCGTTTAGCCCGCCACGGAACGGTGTTCCTCTCGTTGATCAACCAGCCATGCCGAAGGCTTGAAACGTTCGCCGTGTCGAGCCGTCAGTACATGCAGATTGTTCAAGAGTGTCGATTGCCCAATTGTGTTCGCCATCGTCATCGGGCCGCCACGAAACGGAGCGAACCCTGTCCCCAGAATCATCGCCAGATCAGCCATCCAGGCCTCGGCCACAACGCCTTCCTGCATGCAGAATCCGACCTCGTTAATCATCGGATAGATCAACCGACGCTGAACGTCGGTTAAACCGTCATTCAGAAACACACCCACGGCTTCGGAGGACGGCGGAGAGCTCGGACAATCCATCAGTTTGTTTAGACTGGTGGCCCCGCCGCGTTTTCCATCAACGTATTCATAGAACCCACGGCCGCTTTTTCTTCCCGACCATCCGCGGGCAACCATCTGTCCCAGCAGCCGAATGACTCCCTCTGATTCCGGCAGAATCTTTTCCAGCGACGTTGCAACATGCCAGGCGACATCAAGGCCTACGAGATCGACCAATTCGATCGGTCCCATCGGCATGCCAAACTTCTTCACCTGACGATCCAACTCGCGGCAGTCGTGACCTTCCATCACCATTCGGACAGCCTCGCCGATGTAAGGAAACAGTACGCGATTCACCAGGAACCCCGGCGAGTCACTGGTCACAACTGGTGTCTTCACCAGCGTTTTGACCAGTTTTAGCAAGCTGTCGATGGTTTCGTCGCTGGTATTGACGGCCCGCACGACTTCGACCAGATCCATTTGGTGTACCGGGTTGAAGAAGTGCAGCCCGGCGACGCGATGAGCACAATTTGTGGCCGTCGCCATTTCTGTCACCGACAGTGCAGAAGTGTTCGAAACGATGATTGCATGTTCCTTCAGTACGTGAGCCAGTGACGCAAAGACGGCTTTCTTGACATCCATTTTTTCCACAACCGCTTCGATCACAAGATCGCAATCAGACATGTTGTCGAAACTGTCTGTTGCCGTGACGCGATTCAAAACGTTGTCGCGTTCGCCGGCAGTCAGTCGTTTCCTGACGACCATGTCGTCCAGCAGATCAACGACGCGTTGTCTGCCCGCGTCTGCCAGCTCACGATTCAGTTCTTTCAGAACAACGTGGAACCCTTTCAAAGCGGCCAACTGTCCAATGCCCGCTCCCATGGCTCCGGCACCGACAACGCCGATTGTTTTGCACACGTACTCGGGTGTGCTCGGGTCAGGCACTGCAACATCATCCGACAGCCGAATGTTCGTCGACACCGGTCGCTGCGATGAACGATCGAGTCCCCCCTTAAAGTCACTGACGTGCTGACGGCGGTTTCCCGATCGCGCCTGTTCACGCCACTCAAACAGGTTCAGTAGATTGCGACAGGTGGGTGTTGCGATCAACTTTGTGAACTCTTCGCGTTCGACAGCAAAGCCGTCACCATGATAAGCATACGCCGCGCGAACGGCTCGTAAGGCTGCCGTCAGCGCTGGATAGTGCTTCGCGTCTTTGGCGACTTTGTTCTCAGCAGTTCGCAGGACGAACCAACGACCAAATCCTGAATTGACGATGTGCTGTTTCAGGCCGGACGATGGTGCCGGATTGTGGGTTACTGATCTCGCGAACGTGCGAATCGTCTCTTCCCACGACGCTTCATCAACGGCCAGATCCACGAGCCCCACTTTGGCAGCTTTCGCTGCTGTGAGCTTTGTTCCCAGTAAAATCATCGGCAACGCGTCTGGCAGACCAATCAGTTTTGGCAGCCGCTGAGTTCCCCCCCAACCAGGAATCAGGCCGAGCTG
The DNA here is from genome assembly GCA_937919915.1 of uncultured Planctomycetaceae bacterium. Classification (GTDB taxonomy): domain Bacteria; phylum Planctomycetota; class Planctomycetia; order Planctomycetales; family Planctomycetaceae; genus Fuerstiella. The sequence goes on along the minus strand of CALFOL010000196.1, from coordinate 4,280 downwards.
CACTTCCGGCAACCCCAACCGTGTCGCCGCGCTATCCAGTGCGATGCGATGATTGCACGCCAAGGCGAATTCCAGTCCACCGCCAAGACACGGGCCGTGAATCGCTGCGATCGTGGGCATTGGAAGGCGTTCAACGCGAGCAAACAGTTCCTGCCCACGCCGAATGACGGCATCAACATCTTCCCGGCTGTTGAGCTCCGCAATCTGACTCACGTCAGCCCCGGCGAAGAATCCTGACGCCTTGGCACTGCGAAAGACAACCGCTGTGGCGGATTCGGTTTCGAGTTCTGCGATGAGATCTTCCAGCTCCTCGATGACAGAGCTGTGAAAGACGTTCATCGACCGACCGACGACATCAATCCAAACAGTGATGACGTTGTCATCATCGTGTTCCATTCGAAAATGGCTACGTGCTTTGCTAATCATGGTAATCTCCTTTATGGCGGACGCGGTTCTAAATTCCGCATCAAGCTTCTGTCTCAACAACCATTGCCACTCCCTGGCCGCCCCCGACGCACAAAGTCGCCAGGCCTCTATGCAGTCCTTTTTCCTTTAAAGCTCGCAGTAACGTGATCACCATGCGAGTCCCTGTCGTGCCAACCGGGTGTCCCAACGCGATGGCTCCTCCATGGGCGTTCAGCCGATCGCGCGGGACACTTCCGAGTGCCCTGGTTAACCCCAATTCCTTTGTGGCGAAAGTGTCTGATTCGAACGCGGTCAGGCAAGCCAGCACCTGAGCCGCAAACGCTTCGTTGATTTCGAACAAATCGAAGTTGTGTAGACTCAGCCCGGTTTGCTTCAGCAGTTTGGCTGTGGCATAGACGGGACCGAGTCCCATTCGTGACGGATCGCAGCCCGCGATCGTGTAACTGGTGACATAACCCAGCGGCTTCCCGGATTGCACGTCCACGGTGTCTGCGCTGGCCAGCACCACAGCCGCCGCGCCGTCCGTCAGCGGACAGCTGTTGCCCGCCGTGACTGTTCCGTCCAATTCGAAAATTGGCCGTAGCTTTTTCAGGGCTGCGATGCTCTGACCGTCCCGGGGACCGTTGTCTTTTTCGACGCCATTCAGTGGTACGATTTCCCCCGACAGGAAGCAGCGTTCCCGAGCGGCAGCAGCCTTTGCATGACTTTCCAACGCGTACAGGTCCTGATCTTCGCGTGAAATCGCAAATTCTCGCGCCAACACTTCGGCGGTCTGTCCCATGTTCAAACCGCTGTATGGGTCGGTCAGTCCGAGCATCACTCCAACGACCGGTTTGAAGTGGCGAGGTCGAAACTTTGCCACCGTCCTGAACTTGCTGAGCATGGACTTCGAGCGGCCAAGTTCCATCAACAGCTTTGCCAATTCTGGCCGAACCAATAGGGGAATGCTGGACATCGATTCCGTGCCCCCCGCGACGACAGTTTTTGCGCGCCCTTCGCTAAGAATCTGCCAGGCAGAAAGGATCGATTCCATGCCCGAGGCGCAGTTGCGGTTGACAGTATGAGCGATCCGATCGTGCGGTATGCCAGCCTTCAAGGCGATGACTCGCGCAATGTTGGCGGAATCCGCCGGCCCCGAAACGTTGCCCATCACAACTTCGTCTACGCCATTGACTTCGACGTTCGCTTTTTCCAGAGCCGCTTTCACTGCCGCTACGCCCAGGTCAACCGCGTGCACGTCGGCCAATGCGGAAGACGCCTTGCAAAACGGAGTTCGCATACCGCTTAAGATTGCCAGTGGTTTGGTTTTCATCGTTCATTCCCCTTCTGCTAAGTTCGTCGTGATTGACTGAGTGCCGGTGGCACATTCGAGCTTATTCTCGCAGCTTCCTCCGAATGACCTTGCCGAGAAAACTGCGAGGTAAGTCATCACAGACTTCGTATTGTCGCGGACGCTTGTGACTGGACAGGTGTTCCCGACAGTAGTCCGTCAGGCTCTGCTCGTCCCACGCCACGCCTTTGTTCAGAACCACAAACGCCTTGACGATTTCTCCCTTGTGTTCATCCGGCACACCCACGACCGCGGCGTCTTTGACAGCCGGATGATTCTTCAAAACACTCTCAACCTCCTGCGGATAAACGTTGAATCCCGAGGTAATGATCATGTCTTTTTTGCGTTCCACGATCTGATACAGACCGTCCGCCGTCACGCGAGCCAGATCGCCGGTACGTAGCCAACCGTCATCCGCGATTCGATCGCCGTGCCAGTAGCCCAGCATCACCTGAGGTCCACGAACCAACAGTTCGCCGACTTCCCCCGGCTCAACATCTGTTGTACCGGTTTCTGAATCGACAATGCGGCAGTCGGTGTCAGGCAACGGCAATCCGATCGTGCCGAATTTCCCCGAGCCATCCAACGGCCCCACGTGGGTCACTGGCGATGCCTCTGACAAACCGTAGCCTTCGACGACGATGGCGCCCGAGTGTTCGGCAAACTCACCGCCGACTGCTTCCGACAGAGGTGCTCCGCCCGTGATCACCCACTTCAGGGAACTCAGGTCGGCGGGACGAGTTCTCAGATGTTCGTTCATCGCCACCAGCATCGCTGGCACGGCATGGAACACCGTTGGTCGATGACGTTCTATCAGCTGAATCGCTTTGCGAGTATTGAAGCGATGATCCATGATCAACGTCGCCACCATCGCCGCACCGCCCATCACGTTGGTCGACAACCCATAACTGTGAAAGAACGGCAGCACTGACAACAGTGTTTCCGTGGCCACATTCGCGCCAGCCCAGTAAAACTGCTGCCACGCGTTGGCCACCATATTGCGATGACTTAAAGTGACCGCTTTCGTGCTGCCGGTCGTCCCGCCAGTGGGCAGGATGTAGGCCGGCGTGGTCGCCCATTTCGATTCGACCGTCGACGACTTATCGACCGCTGCCGTATCAGCAGCCACGACGGATGGATCCACGATGCCACGGCGTCTTAACGCTTCTGGAAGAATCCGGTCCAGTCGCAACACTGGAGGCTCGGGGTGTTCGGTTTCGATGCTGGTGTCGCCGCCCATCAGTTCGTCCCAGAACCAGCCGACATGTTCGTTGGCCGCCATCCACCAGTGCCCAGTGCGACGTTTTCGCAGCACCAGATACCCCAGCTGTACGAACAACGGCAGACGCGGTCTGAGTGAAACGAATAACGTCTTATCCGGGCGGTTAGCTCCTGAGATCAACGACGCCAGCATGTCCAGGCAAATCACGATGCGGCAATCGGTATCGGCCAGCATCTGATCGACTTCGCCCTGCACGGCCATGGGACTCAATGCCACCGCTACGGCTTCGGCTCTCCAGATACCATTCAAGGCGATTACGTATTCGGGAATGTTGGGCAGCAGAATGCCAACACGATCCCCGGGCCTCACACCCAGCCGACGCAGCGCAGTGGCTGTGCGGATGGCGTCCAGGTTGAGTTCTTCCCACGTCCACTCCACATCGTTGTAGTGGCAGGCAAGTCTTCCTGGTGCTAATTGAGCCGCTCGTTCGAGCAGGCCCCACGCAGGGATGTCCGGATAGTTCAGCCGTCGGGGAACTCCGACGGGATATCGTTCCGTGGGCAGGTTGTCGTTACGGACGGAGTCCGCCTTGTTCATCTTGGCCATCATACACCTCGGTTTCAAAGCACGTCTTGTCGGTTCGCGGTGCGAACAGGCGAGCTGTGTTGTCAATGAGGCGATCTGGCTTTCAGATTTCCAAGCAGTCTAGGTCAGGCAAAGACACCCCTCTTATTGGGGGGCACGGATACCGGATGAAAGCAGGTCGCGGTAGAAATGATTTCGATCTCCAGGAGTTGTTTGTGTTGGAATGAGCGTTGGCTCAAACCCGCTACTTAAACGATATGCAGATGCCGATCACTGGTCAAATGCAGCCGCCACGATTGTGCCATAACCCAATGGTAATAAACAGTTTATGGTGGTTCAGGTTGAGGAAGCCATCCCTAATCCGGTCGAAGAGCTTCTGGGTTGGTTGATCGCAATCCATCGTATTCCTGATGGATATCGCAGCACAAAAACCTGCTCGCCCGTCCGTGAATCAATGGCATTCGCCAGATAACGTTTTACGTTTTTGCCCGGCGTCAGCACTTCCATCTGTGGACCGAACACCATCCAGTCCGTGCCGATTTTCGGATCTAGATGAATGTCGACTTCGTCTTCGTAGACGGCCACTTCACTCTCTGGCAGACTTCGTCGAATTGGATCACCAGTTGCATCACCGGTACGCGCGCAAAAAAAGCGGTCGCCGAAACACGAATGTTCTGACGACCGCTTTGTGCGATCAGTATGACAAGATTGAGATTG
>CALFOL010000195.1 GCA_937919915.1 uncultured Planctomycetaceae bacterium | reverse complement strand
CAAGAGACAAGAGACGGGAATCGCAGTTTCGACCACGAAAGAAACGAACTGGTCGAAAGAATCGCGAGCAAGCGGGAAGGCCAGTCGTGTTCTTGTGCTTTTCTTTTTCGTTTTTTTCGTGGTAAAAAGATCTCCGCGACAGAATAAGGTCTAGCTCGTTGGTAGCACGAATACCGCATTCGTTTGATTCGCGGTTAATTGAGTCGAGAACAAAACGATGAATGATCAACAACCGAAATCGGTGGCAGCAAAGTGGTTTCGTCAATGCGCGGTGATCCTGGCGCTGATGGTGGCGACCCCGCTGCTGGCATGTCAGATCCCCGTGTTTCGTTACGCCCTGGAACGCTGGCAGGCAGACCACTACGAAATCGTCGTGCTGCATGATGGCCCGCTGAATGCCACGGATCAGAAACAGCTGAAACAACTTCGCGATTCCGACTTCGAATCACCGCTCGCAGGAAACTTCGAAGTCAAAACCATTGCCGCCGCTGACATCAAAGATCCTCGATTGCAGCACGCGTGGGATCAACGCACTTCGAAAACACAACCACTGATGGTCGCCCAATACCCGCCAGGAACCAAGGACGTTCCCGATCGAGTCGCCGTGGCAACAGCGTTGACGCAGGAAGCCGTGTCGCTAACAGCCGACTCCCCGATTCGCACGGAGATCGCAAAACGGTTACTGGAAGGTGAGTCATCGGTCTGGATTTTTGTCCCCAGTGGTCATGCGGATCAGGACGCAGCAGCCTTGAAGACACTGACTGAGCAGGTCAAGCTGAACGAAGGACAACTGGAACTTCCGGTCCAGGACGAAATCGAAACGGAGGAAGATTTGCAGACCGCATCGCACCTGGAACTGCGCATCAAGTTCTCCATCGTGACACTAAAACGCGACGATCCCAAAGAACAGTTTCTATTGGGCTCCCTGCTGCACAGCGAATCGGATTTACTGGAACTGGACGAACCAATGGCATTCCCCGTGCTCGGACGCGGTCGAGTTCTGTATGGCCTGGTTGGCAAGGGAATCACTTCGGCAACGATCGGCGCCGTCTCCCGATTCATGATCGGTCCGTGTTCGTGTCAGGTGAAAAACCAGAACCCTGGATTCGACCTGCTGCTGACAACCGACTGGGACGGACAACTGTTTGGCAAAGACGCCCCCCGCCCAACAGTGACGAAGCCATCGGCACCTGTGCGATTGACAATACCCGCTGGCAAATCCGGTCGCTGACGAGCGTCAAAATTGGAACGCAGAAACGAACAATTGCCCCTCTGCTGCCGCGTTGACAAACGACGACCGAAACTACGGCGTATTACGCTGACTTGTGGGACAGTTTCAGTAAATGCGGAACCCACGACAGTGTCCCCTCACGCCGTCTTCCAGACAACCTTATCTTCAATCGGTGCCCGGTTTCCCTGCGGCCACTCTCCTTTAGGGTATCCAATATAGAACAGCCCCAGCACGCGGTCTTTGCTGCCAAGTCCCAGTTCGTCTCGCAACTCGTTGCTGCAGATCGCATTGCCGGACGACCAATATCCACCGATACCAAACGCCGTGGCAGTCAAATGCAGATTCTGCACAGCACACGCCACCGCTTCGACCTCTTCGATCTCAGGAATTTTCTCTGACTCCTGCCGTTTCATGGCGATCACGATCAGGTGGGACGATTGTTCGGCGTTCGCCTTCAGCTTGTCTGCCTTGGCAGTTTTGACGTCATCTGCGGGTGTCACTTGAAGATAAATTTCGGCCAAACGCTTCCCGAGCCTCAGTCGGGCGGCATCGGCAAACACGAAGAATCGCCACGGCTCAGTCATCCCATGTGTCGGCGCCCAGTTCGCATTGCTCAGCATTTCCCAGACAACGCTGTCTTTAACCCGCTGATCAGAGAAATCGGACGGCTTGATAGAGCGTCGGTGCTCCATCAACGTTTTCAACGCGATCTTGTTAATCGCGTCCTGAAATGGTTCGTTGTGAAGGCTCATGGGGACAGTTTGACAGTACAAGAGAAGACAGGAACGCAAGTCGACAATTCAACTTTTCCATCTATTTTCCGGACCGGTCGGCTAATAGTGAAGGGGAGATTGCCAACCGCAATTCTACTTCGTAAGTTATCAAATCAGCTGGCTCGTTGTGAGTTCCAGAATCGGATTTCGAACCAATGATGTCTGTTTTATTCAGCAGGCCTCCTGGCTCTACGCGGAACGTAAACAACTCCGAATCGGGAACTTTGCCGAACAGTTGAGCTGTCCGGCGTAGTCGATTACCAACTGGTTATGGCGGATTATTGAGTTTTTCTGCGGCCATTGTAGGACGCAGTGTCTTTCTGTTTCTGGTTGAGCGATCAACGCTGGGGTAAGTGATGAGTAAGAACATTTTTGTCGGGGCCCTCGCATGGGGCACCACATCTGAAGGTCTGGAACAAGCCTTCGCACAATTCGGGACAGTGACTTCCGCAAAGGTCGTCACTGACCGAGACACGGGGCGCTCTAAAGGATTCGGGTTTGTGGAAATGGCAACCGGCGGGGACGAAGCCATCGAGGCACTCAACGGCTCGGAGCTGGATGGTCGATCGATCGTGGTGAACGAAGCCCGCCCTCGCGAACCACGTGAGGGTGGTGGTGGATACGGCGGCGGCGGCGGCGGCGGTGGAGGTCGCGGCGGCGGTGGATACGGTGGTGGCGGTGGAGGTCGCGGAGGCGGAGGTGGCGGTCGTTACTAATCGACAGCAGCAATTGAAGCGCCGGGACTGAATTCCGTTTGTTACATGAACCCGGCGTTTCCGTTGCAGACGCCCGGGCCATTTCCAGGACGAATTGATGCGCAACGTCTCGCCGTCTGTAGTCCGGCGGAACAGTGCGATCAGCCCCTGCTTTTCTTGGGAGAATACTGATTGGGTTCGGCTCCACCGCCCTCGTTGGCGCAGCGCGGCAGGACATCATATTCAAACCAATTGGCCTCTGTGGATCTCAGGAGCGCGAAGGTCTCTTTGCAGTATGCCCCGTCCCAGCAATGGCTTGCACAGTGGTAGTTAGCGGCTAATCGTGAGGCCATCCGACACTTCATGCTGTTCCGTTACAAATAGCCGAATGCAACAGACGAAACGGGACCGTCGAGGGATCGTTAGCATACAAGGCAGCGAGAGGACGATTCGCTCACCTTGCCTTTGAGACATCTTCCAAAGATCCCATACGACGGCCGCAGAAGCAATGGGCTCACGCGTCCAGGCCCTACTGACATGATTAGGCAGAAAACAAAGGCGCCCCAACATGCGCCAGCAGACAGTTGGCGTGTGGCACTCGTCATTCTGTTTGCCCTCGTGAATTCCTCTGAAACTATGGCCGAAGGACAATGGCCGTTTGTTCGTGGGGCACAGTTTGATGGTCACTCGGACGAAACAGACCTGATAAGCCATTGGCCAGCGGATGGCCCGCCAGTGCTGTGGATCAGAAAACTGGGCCAGGGCTATTCTGCATTCGTTGCTGCGGGCGATCG
>CALFOL010000194.1 GCA_937919915.1 uncultured Planctomycetaceae bacterium | reverse complement strand
TATTGCAGGGAAATTGCTGCCTTCCTGGGACTTGGGTGCATTTCAGCCGCGCATCTTGTTCGCAAATCGGATGACTGATGGTCAGGCAGTTTCCGTTGGAATCCACCGACACAACACAGACGAATCCGACTACCCTGCGGCAGTGTCAGACCGCTGTCCACGATTCGCGATGACGTCCAGTAGCAGCACAACGCCGCAGCCGACGACGATCAGCACCGTGGCGGTCACTGTGTGCCCGCTAATGCTGTCCGGCACATAGTTCTCAAAGACTTTCAGCTTGAATTTTTCTGCAAAGCCGACTTCTCGCTGAAAGGGCCACAGACGGTACAGCGATCCAATCATGAATCCGCACAGCACAGCCATTGTGCTGTTGTGATGACGACTCAACAGCCAACGCAGTACGCGACTGAAACTTAACAGTCCCGTCAGGCAGCCAGCGGCAAATACGGCAAGCGACAACAACACCGTGGCATTGATATCGCCGTGCAGAATGCCTTTGATGCTTTCTGTGATGTAGTGATAGCGGCTAAGCAGCAGCAGAATAAAAGCACCGCTGATTCCCGGCAGGATCATGGCCGTAATGCCAATCATCCCGCACAGGAACATATACCACGCCGAGTCAGGAGGATTCTGCAGCGCCTGGAGCGTGACCAATCGCAGTGCCACGATAATTCCCAGCAGCAGCATGCCGATCTGCAGTTCGTTCCACTGTGTGACGCGTTTACCGACTAACACACTGGAACCAAGAATCATCCCCGTGAACACAGCGAATGTCAGCGACATCTGTTGCGTCAACAGGTAATTCATCAACGATGCCAGTCCGCCGATGCCGCACACAATTCCACAGCCCAATGCAATGATAAATCGCAGGTCGATGTGTTCCGCCGCTGCTTTCCATTCCCGAGCCAGCAGCAGCTTTATGAACGTTGCGTTGCACTGGCTCATGGCTGACACCAACCGTTCATAGATACCAAGGATTAAGGCAACAGTGCCTCCTGAAACCCCCGGGACGATGTCCGCCGCACCCATCAGAAAACCGCAGCCAGCAATTCGCAGATCACCAGCGATCGAGGTCGGTTGCGAAGTGGGTGCGGTTGAAGAGGTCTGGGATTCGCTGGTCATCGTCTAGCGCCTGTCGGTCCGTCTGATTTCGTCCATGCCCGTCCACCCCGCTCGTGATTTGTTAACTTCGAGTGCGGGTTGAGACGGCAATATCGCAGATCTGAACACATGGTGCGACCGGAATTTCAGTAAGCATCAACGATCGCCGGATATCACAGATCACGAAATTCAACTCGCCAATGCAGGCACAAGAAAAAACCTGACGCCGTTGCCAGCGTCAGGTTCATTCGATGTTGTTGAGAAAGCAGCAGGCCTACTTCTTCTTCAACGCTTCCTTTTCTTTACGACGCTTCTCAAGAACGTCCATCTGGATGTTCTTGGGAGCCTGACGGTAACACATGAACTCCATGCTGAATGTTCCTTTGCCCTGTGTCATTGAACGGATTTCGTTCGCGTAGTCGAACATTTCCGCCAGTGGAACTTCCGCCAGAATGGTACAGGTGCCAAATGCAACTTCTGATGACGATACGAGACCACGCTTACTGGAAATGTGGCCGGTGACTCCTCCCTGGAATTCGTCTGGCGTTTCAATTTCCAGCTTCATAATTGGTTCCAGCAATGCCATTCCGCACTTCGGCAGAATGGACTCACGCATGGCTTCCATCGCACACAACTTAAACGCCATGTCCGAAGAGTCGACATCATGGTACGAGCCATCTTCCAGGATAACTCTGACACCCACAATTTCGTATTCGCCCAGCGGTCCTTTGGTCATCATCGAGGCGAAACCATGCTCACAGGCAGGGATGTATTCTTTCGGAATACGACCTCCGGTGACCGCGTTGACGAATTCGAAGTTCTCTTCAGCATCCTCTGGAAGTGGCTCCATTCTTCCAACTACATGTCCGTACTGACCCGAACCACCAGACTGCTTGGCCCGCTTGTGGTTGAATTCGATTGCTTTGGTAGGCCGCTCACGATACGACACGCGAGGCTCACCAACGATCGTCTCGCAGTTGTATTCTCGCCTGATACGTTCAACGTAAACGTCCAGGTGCAACTGTCCCATACCAGCGATCAGTGTCTGGTTGGTTTCTTCGTCGGACAGGACCCGGAACGTAGGGTCTTCACGACGGAAGCGTTCCAGAGCCTTCACAAGTTTATCTGCGTCGTCACGTTTCGCCGGTTCAATCGAAAGACGAATCACCGGCTCCGCAACAAAGATGTTTTCCAGTGAGTACTCAACCCCGCCGCCCAGGAATGTATCCCCGGACGCACAGTCGACACCCACGACAGCCATGATGTCTCCGGCTTCACCCACATCAATTTCTTCGCGGTCGTTCGCGTGCATCCGAACCAGACGGCCAAACCGAACAGAATTACCTGTTCGCGCGTTGACGTAGGAATCGCCCTTCTTGATCTGCCCCTGATAGACACGCATGTACGTCAGCTGACCAAACGTCTCCACGACGGTTTTGAACGCCATCGCTACCATTGGGTCTTTGTTGTCGTTGGTGAGCTGTATGCGAGGTCGCTTGCCGTCCTCATCAGGCACGGCACCTTTGCTGTTGTCATTCGCATAGACATCAACATCTGTGGGGCACGGCAGGTACATCGTAACGGCGTCCAGAGCTTCCTGAACGGTCTTGTTCTTGAAAGCACTGCCCATCAACACTGGCGTAATCTGCTGAGCAAGCGTGGCGGATCGTACAATCCGACGAATGTCTGCGACAGAAACTTCGCCTTCTTCCAGCAGAGTTCCCATCAGAGCGTCGTCGAACTGGGACAGGGCTTCCAGCATGTCCATGCGTGCGACTTCAGCTTCCTCTTGAAGCTCTGCAGGAATCTCTCGTCTTTCGACAATTTCGCCTTCTTCGCCTGTGGTGTAAACCGCGTCCATTCGGATCAGGTCCACGACACCGACAAAGTTCGATTCCAAGCCGATCGGAAGCTGCAGTGGCACTGCATTCGCATGAAGTTTTTCCCGCATGGCCTTCATGACCTTGTTCGGATTCGCACCGGTTCGGTCCATTTTATTGATGAAAGCAATTCGCGGAACGCCGTAGCGTTTCATCTGGCGGTCAACGGTCAGCGATTGACTCTGAACACCACCCACTGAGCACAGAACCAGAATTGCACCATCAAGCACGCGTAATGAGCGTTCTACTTCGACGGTAAAGTCAACGTGCCCCGGCGTGTCAATAATGTTGATCACATGTTCGGGAATCTTCAGCTCGTCACTCTTCCACATTACGCGGGTGGCGGCCGATGTAATGGTGATCCCACGTTCTCGTTCGAGATCCATGTGGTCCATGGTCGCACCGCCATCACCGCCCTTCACATCCCGAATCTTGTGGATACGACCGCAATAAAAGAGCATTCGCTCTGTCAGCGTCGTCTTTCCGGAGTCGATATGAGCGGAAATACCAATGTTGCGAACACGACTAAGGTCAGCCATTTCTCCAACCGTCCTGAGTGTAGGGGCTATCAGCAGATAGAACCCGAACCAAAAAACATACGTAAGCTGTACGGAACATCCGTACGAAAAGAGCTAATAAGGGAACGCTGTCAATCGGCAAAGCAGATGAATCAGCAGCTCCTGGGCACCTGGCAGACAGAATTATGCCTGAGGTTGGTTTCCCGACCACTTGTGAACAAAGTGAGTCCACAGTGAAGGAAACCCTCGGAGCCAACTTGGCCTCCGGTTGTGAAGATTCCATCCGCGGAATCCCCTGGAAATCGAAGTGCGAATAGTATCGACGCCGATTTTACCAGAAAAGAGCGATTCCCTTCGATTTCGCAATTGGTAGACGTTTTCCGAGGCGCGGGACCAGAGGAGCCATTTCCGGCAGGGAATTGCATTCACAGCCGTCTCGGAATCCACTTTCTGCGGCCGACTGGCACTATAGGTCCGGATCCGTCCGAGACAGATGCTCCCGGATCGTTCCGATCCGGGCTGTTGTGTCTGCTCGATAACCATCCAGTGCCTGGATGGTGTTAAGAAAGTCTTCGAAGGCGCCGGCGCCCTCACCACGTGTGTCCTGCTGGGCGGCCGCCATATGCAGCAAATGCAACTGCTGCGGCAACTCGTCTGCCAAAATACGGGCCACGGGAGTCGCCAGCTCGCGGATTTCTTTGCTTATGCTCCGCAACGCTTCACGTTCTTCATTTCGCTCTTCAGCGGTCAGGTCTCGCTTTGTCGTCCGAATCTGACGTTTCTTGAGCTCCTCTTCGTCGACCAAGCGACCAAGCGGTGCTTCATCACGGCGGTTTCCCGTCTTAATATTCCGTGCCTTATCCAGTATCGCCTGCATTTTTCTGGACTCAGGGCAGTGCTTCATCCCGTCCTCCAGCACACGGATGGCCTGCGTCAGGCTTTGCATCTCAATATGCAGATTTCCCAGATTCGTATAGGGCTCCGCCATTTTCGGTTGCAGCTTGATGGCCTCACGATAGGCAGAAATCGCCATGGAATTCATCTTCAGGGCCTTTTGAGCAATCCCCAGATTGTAATAAGCAGAGGCCGATTTGCGGTCGCGTTGAATCGCCTTGCGTAAGGACTTGGTGGCTTCCTGGAATTTCTTCAGAACATTCTGAACAGCCCCCAGATTCACCCAGCCCGCGCCGTACATCGGATCCAGCTTTGTCAGCCTATTGAAGGCCTCTTCGGATTTCTCGAAGTCCTTCCCGATGAAGTACGCCATGCCCAGAAGTTCCTGACCGTCACGACTGCCGGGGTTTGCTGCAAGAAATTTGTCCAGAATCACCACCGCATCTGAGACTCGCTGCTGCTGAAGCAACTCTTTTGCGAGCTGGATCGGAGAATTGCCTGGTTGCTGAGAACTCATTCTCACTCCTCTGCTGTAGGACACGGGCACGATGGCAGGATTCTTTGTCGATGGAACGGCAAATATGGCCACTAATTCCATCACAAAGTAACAACACGCAGCCTTGAAAACACTCCCAACTCGGAAAAACGCTGAGTTCTGTTATCTGACGGCCTTAGCTTTAGCCCCCCATTACGTTCTAACCGATTCC
>CALFOL010000193.1 GCA_937919915.1 uncultured Planctomycetaceae bacterium | reverse complement strand
ACGCGATGGCTGGAACGCGATGGCTGGAACGCGACAACACTGTCGTTGTATTCACATTGTGGCACGCACATGGATGCACCGTTTCACTTTCTTCCGGATGGTGCGACGCTGGATCAGCAGGACCTGAGCGTTTGTGTGGGCCCAGCGACAATCGTGAACATTGCTCCTGCAGAGCCATGGCAGCTGATCACGGTGGCCGATCTTGGCGAACTCGCAAATCAGATCGAACCTGGCGCAAGGTTGTTGTTTCGGACGGATTGGTACAAGCGCTACGGAACGTCCGAGTATCGGAACCAGCTACCGCGGATCTCGCTGGAACTTGCGGAATGGCTGGTTAAGCACAGGGTCGCGATGATCGGTGTTGAGCCGCCTTCTGTTACTGATGTGAATAACATACAGGAGCTCACGGACGTACATCAAACATTGTTCCGCGGCAACGTGCTGATTGTTGAAGGGCTGGCGAATCTGGATCAGATTCAGAGTCCGGTGTTCGACTTCATTGCGTTGCCTATGAATATTACTGGCGGAGATGGCTCTCCGGTTCGCGCGATCGCGATTGAGAAATCGCTTTGAATTGATACGAAGAACGAGTCCGTCAGCTCAAGCAACGTTTTCCCGATTAACAGACGGCGCAACAACAACAACAACAACAACAAACATCCGCGCCAGCCCTTATCGAGACCTTTTAAAACACAACAAGACTATGACCTCTTATCGAATCGCTCAACTGCCCGGAGACGGGATTGGCCCTGAATGCATGAATGCCACGCGTATCGTGCTCGATCGCATGGTGGCGGATATTCCCGGTCTGGACCTGACGTTCACCTCACATCATGCCGGTGCGCAGTTGTATCGGGAAACCGGCGAAACTCTTCCAGCCGCCGTGCTGGAAGACTGCATTGCAGCAGATGCCGTGCTGTTGTCTGCTATCGGGCTGCCGGATGTTCGCCATCCGGACGGTACAGAGGTTCAGCCCACGATGATGGTCGGACTCCGGCGTGCATTGAATGTGCATTCCGCTGTTCGCCCGGTCAAGCTGTATCCGGGGGCTCCCTGTGTTTTGAAGGAGATCGGCCCGGGCATTGATTTCGTCGTCATTCGCGAAAACCTGGAAGGGCGGTTCGCATCCTCTGGTGGCGGCAGCAAAGTGGGCAACGAGGTGGCGACTGACACGATGGTTGTGACTCGCAAGGGCACGACGCAGGTCTCTGACTTTGCGTTCCGATTGTCGCAACGTCGCAACGGACGCCCCAGCGATGGAAACAAAATGGTCACTTGTGTCGACAAGGCCAACGTCTTTCGCAGCCTCGCCTTTTTCCGCGAAGTGTTCTTCGACGTCGCGAAATCGTATCCCGAAATCCACAGTGACGCTGTCTACGTGGATGCGATGAGCCTCTACATGGTGCAGAATCCCTGGGACTTCGACGTGCTGGTGATGGAAAATCAGTTCGGCGATATCCTGTCGGACCTGGGAGCCGGACTCGTTGGTGGACTGGGCCTGGGCCCTTCCGCAGAAATCGGCGATGTTCACGGATTGTTCCAGCCATCGCATGGCACAGCGCCTCAACTCGCCGGCAAGAACGTGGCCAACCCGCTGGCCACAATTCTGTCTGCGGCCATGATGTTGGATTGGCTTGGTGACAAACACAACGACAATGTCTGCCTGGAAGCCGGAGTGGCACTCGAAGCGGCCGTTGCCGAATTGCTCCGCGCCGGAGACGTTCGGACACCGGACCTTGGAGGCACGTCATCAACCACTGAAGTTGCCGAAGCCGTCGCCGACCTGCTGGCGCTGGCCGCATCGTAATTGTACCGGCAGCCGACACACCTGTTTCACTCATCTGCAAAATTAACTGCACCCAATGGGACAACTCTGGTACTGTTTTCCACGAAAGCCTCTTCATGACTCACAAGAGTTTCGGATTCTTCGCGATCTGCACGCTCCTGCTGACCGCTCTTCAATCAGAAGCCGCGGCTCAACAGCCAATCACAGATGCGTCGGTGGTGTTCGCAGAGAAAGATGGACTGCTGGCCGTTGAATCCGAGCATTTTTTCAAGCAGACCCAGGCGGACGTGCGAGCTTTCTATCTGACGCATTCAGAACTCACTCCCGACCCCAATTCTCAATGCGAGAAGACGGTTTCGAATTCGACAAATGGCTGATGACCACCAACCAGAACTTCGAACGCCCTGAAGACGACGGACCTGTTTCGGTCGTGAGCAGCGGCAAACTGCCTGCGAGTTTCCTGTTGGTTGAGGCACCAGCCCCGACTGCCGCGATGCAGCCGGTTCCGGATGGGGGTCACAATGCGAAGGCTCCTGTCGCGTTGGCAATGACAGCGGCCATGTTCGCAGAGAGTAAAAAGACCGGATACTACCTGGACAAGGGGCAATGGATGGCCGTTGATCCGGAGAAAGACAAGACCGGGTCTGTACGTCTGACGTTTCCGTATCCAACCGGCGTGTACAACGTCACATTGCTAACGGTTGGTGAAAACGACGGCCAGTCGACATACGAAGTCAAAGTGGACGATGATGTCGTCGGTGACTTCAAGTGTCCGTTAAGCACGAAGATGTATGAAGAAGGAAAAGACTTCAGTAAGTCCTGGAAAACCATCAAGATCACCGAAGGCGAAATGATTGGAGTGTCTTCCACTATTGGTAGCGCCGATGGCCAGGAATACAGTCGAGCTCGCTGGTCGGCCGTCATGTTTCGTCCTGCAGATGAAGCGACAAAAATCGCCGCCGCACCAATGCTGCAACAGCAAGCGAACGCACGACCTGCCGCGAAGTCCGCCGCACCGGCAGTCGTCGGCAGCCCAACAAAGGCCTCTTCGGACAAGGTCCTGCAACAGCCTCGTCAACCAGATGGTGATGGCACCATTTCTGTGTCTGGAGAAAGCAAAGTCTGGCACAAGGTGACGCTGACACTCAACGGTCCGTATGCTCACGAAAAAGACAACAAGACGAATCCGTTTACCGATCAACGCATGACCGTAACGTTTACTCATTCTGACGGCGATTCGTTTGTTGTTCCGGGTTACTTCGCCGCTGATGGCAACGCTGCGAATTCGTCTGCTGAATCCGGGACAAGCTGGCGAGCTCACTTTGCACCGAACAAAGCGGGCAACTGGAACTACAAAGTTTCGTTCACAACGGGTGAACTGGCCGCATTGAATGCGGACGCCGCCGCCACTAACGTCGCACCATTCGACGGGAAATCCGGTAGCCTGATGATCGCAGCGTCTGACAAGCAGGGCCGCGACTTGCGAGCTCAAGGGCGTCTGCAATATGTTGGCAAGCACTACCTGCAATTCGCGGGGTCGGGCAAGTACTTCCTGAAAGTCGGTGCGGATGCTCCGGAGACTCTGCTGGCCTATGCAGACTTCGACAACACGGTCGCCGGAAACCCCCAGAAGGCTCCCATCAAGACCTAGACACCTCATCTTCAGGACTGGAAAGACGGCGATCCGACATGGGGAGACGGCAAAGGCAAGGCGTTGATCGGCGCCGTGAAGTATCTGTCTGGCAAAGGCTGCAACGCGTTTTCATTTCTGACTTACAACGCGGGTGGTGACGGCGACAACGTATGGCCATTTGTGCAACGTAAAGACAAACTGCATTACAACTGCAGTAAACTTGATCAATGGGGCACCGTTTTCGATCACGGCACTGCAAAAGGAATGTACCTGCACTTCAAGATGCAGGAAACAGAAAACGACGACCACCGAAAAGGCAAGAATGATGGCAATGTCCCGGAATGCCTGGATGGCGGAGACCTTGGTGCTCAGCGGATGCTGTATTGCCGAGAACTCATCGCACGCTTCGGCCACAACCTCGCCCTGAACTGGAATCTGGGTGAGGAGAATACTCAGTCGACCCAGCAACAACAGGCCATGGTCGACTACATCGCGTCACTGGATGCCTATGGTCACAACATTGTGATCCACACCTTCCCGGATCAGCAGGACAAGGTTTATCGTCCATTATTGGGAGACAAGTCGAAGCTGACCGGTGTTTCACTGCAAAACAGCAGTCTGCGAACGACTCATGAGCAAACTGTAAAATGGGTCAAAGCGTCGGCTGCTGCCGGGAAACCATGGGTGGTTGCATTCGACGAATCGGGCTCTGCCAAACACGCGCAATGTCCAGACCTTGGGTACAGGGGCTTTGATGGCCACGATCACAATGGCGAGATGGCTTATACGCAGCACGAAGTCCGCAAGCAAACGTTGTGGGGCACCCTGATGGCGGGTGGAGCCGGCAACGAATACTACTTCGGCTATCAATTTGATGAGAACGACATCGTGTGCGAAAACTGGCGCAGCCGCGACAGGAGTTGGGATTACTGCCGCATCGCGATCAACTTTTTCCACGACAACAATATTCCGTTTTGGGACATGCTGAACGCGGACGAACTGGTCGGGAATTCAGAGCACGGGATTTCCAAGTTCTGCTTCGCAAAAGCAAATGACACCTATCTGGTATCCCTGCCGAACGGAGGCGAATCCGATCTGGACCTCAGTGCGGCAAACGGCGACTACGACGTCCTGTGGTTCAATCCTCGCGCGGGCGGCGATCTGCGAACAGGTTCAGTCACAGCAGTTCGTGGCGGCAAGCAAGTTGCTCTGGGTAAGCCGCCAGCTGATGCGAACGAAGATCGGCTGGTGTATTTGCGTTCAACGTCAGACAGAGCAGGCCGTTAGAGCAATTTACCTTTTGTTGTGGACGGTTCTGGCTCGCGGGAACCGGCTCACGTAAGCAGCCGCTTATATGTTTTCGCACATAATAATCTTCGGATCATCCTTACCTGAATTACTGGGTGGTCATTCATTATGTGCGATTATTTGTGGGCGGGTGCTTCGGACGAAACGCGTTCTCCGCGGCCACAAGTCAGCGAAATTCGCTGTAGAGAAGTTTGCTTCGACTGTCGATCCGTGGTCAACCTGGTGATGAGTGGTTTGTCAAATCACCGTTTCTTCTTCGTGGTCAATCACATACCGTGGGGAAAATCCGCTGGACGAAAGGGTCAGTGGCAAGCGTCGAGGTTAGCAGCCGATGACGTACCGACTGTGGTGCCATGGCAACGTGCAGGACCAGAACAGGAATCAGGAAGACATATTTGACCATGGCGTTTCCAATCACATCCTTGAACCGACTACAGGCCATGCCAAGCACATAGACGGAAAGGAAGTGCAAAAAGCTCTGGGACGGTGAGCCTCTTGAGATCAGCAGCGAAATCACGACAAAGAACGGCAGCATGTAGTACAGGTAGTGATTCCGATCTAGCTTGATTAACGCGGGCGCGATCACGTAGAAGATTGTAATCATCGGAACAAACCACAGCGGCGCGAGATGGTATCCGGTCAGATAAAACAGCACCACCTGCTTCCAGACTGGGTTTTGATAAAACCCGTCCCAAACGGTATTGCGTTGCATCACTGTCGTGAAGAGAACGATTGCCGGGATGGAAATCAGCAGATACGGAATGAGGACGTTTTTGATTTTGGAGATGTAATAGTTTCGGGCTTCAAACCTGGGTGAGAGGTGTTGAAACAGATATCCTGCGATGAAAACGAACAGCGCACTCCCGTTGCAAAAAACTATGCGCAGGAGTCGTTCGAGGTCGCCACCGTCCGGCCAGATGAATGCATCGACTGCATGGCCAGTAACGATAAACAGGATGGCCAAGGCACGAAAGGTGTGGATGTACGGCAGAAACAATTGAGTAGTCCGTGGTTTCATCAAGGCACGTAACAATGACTGTAGCACGGATTTGCCATTCGGAAGCCGTCCAGAATCCGTAATTAACCCCATGAGTAGCGCCGCGGAGTGTGGCTGGATCTGGTTATTTCGAAAATAGTATCGCGGCGTCTGCGGTCCGCGCCATGGCGAAGCTTTTGGTCGACAAACGCGACCAACTCAAACTCAGGGGACTCTGGAGGGGGCGGATGCTCTCCAGATATTGCGTTGACTCAAATTCTGTGAGTTCGCTCGCTACACTCCGAACCACGAAGCGAAAACCTGACGACACTCCAGCGAAGAACGACCATGAAACTGTCCTTCAGATTTCCGACGATGTTGCTGCTGGCACCGCTGGCTGTTCTGCAAACGGTGCAGGCAGAACAGTTTGTCCTGTTCGATAAAACGTTTACTTTTGAAGAAAAGGATGCCGTTCCGACGAAATCACATCTCCATGTGTATCCGGACGACTTTGGAAAAGAAACGCCGAAAGACTGGACGGCACCGATCGATTATCGCAACGGTTCCGTGCATGTGCGGATGGAGGTCCTGGAAAAACCTGCCGGCGACCAGCACACCTATTGGAGCCTGTGCTATATCCCGGTCAAAGGGCAGAAGAACAACTATGGATGCCTCAGCTCGCCGGGTTACACCAAAGTCGGTATCTATGAAAAAGATCAGAAGATGACGGCGTTCTGGGAGAACGATTCCATCATCTGGACGGAAGGCATCAAGGCCATGTCGCTGGTGATTAAAGGCGACGCGAACGATGGCAAAAGCCATGCTCATCTTCAACCGGACCTGCAGAAGTTCTTCCCTACAAAACTCCGCGTCACCATGGTGCAGGTTTCTAAAGGTGCGAAATACGACGCGTCGAAAGTGCCGGGGCTCAAGGTGCTGACTGCCGAACAAAAAAGAAAGGACGCCAGACCACAACCACCGACTCGGCCTTTTGATACGCCGGGGACGCCGAAGTTCGTCCGACTGGATGGCAAACCCCGAGCAAATCCGCCAGTAGACGCTGATGGAGAAGACAATTGGCATCAACCAGCTGGTCCAAACGGAAACTGGCAAACCGACGGAACTCCGCCGACTGAATGGAGTGCAACCCGCAACGAAAACATTCGCTGGCGGACGCCGATGCCGGAAACGGGCATGAGCGGTGTGACGGTCTGGGGCGATCGCGTCTTTGCGACCACTCATGTTCCCATTAAGTCTGAGGCCGAGAAAGATTCCGTCACCGATATCATCGGGTTTTGCCTCGACGCAAACACGGGGGGAATCCTGTGGCAGGTAACATTGCCTGGCACGGCTTTCATTTCTCTGGCAGGCGGATTCACCGACGGAACCGTCTTCGCACCGATCACCGACGGTGAACACGTTTGGTTCTTTAACCGTTGTGGGTCGATGGGCTGCTACGACATGACGGGGAAGGAAGTCTGGCGGCGAGAATGGAAGCCACGATTCAAGCACAACAATCGCCAGGCCGAACCGTATCTTGTCGGCGACGCGATTCTTTATGTTGAAGTCGCTAACAAAGCAGAGGGGGCGCAGATTCAAAAGTGGGTGGCTCCAGGGAAAAAGTCCAAAGGGACCGACGTGCCCGCAGGTGTCGACGAGAAGGAGGTCTGGACCTACCTGCACGGCATCGACAAACGCACGGGCAAGGTGCTGTGGCGTGAGAAAGTCGGAACGGTGATTCACAATACGCCGACCGTTGGCATGATGGCCGACGGAAAACTGGCGGTGTCTCATTCCCGCGGCGGTCCGCATCAACCGTTCGAAAAACCTGCTGGCCAGAGTCTCACCAGCCTGGCGCCGGGTGAAGAAGGGAAGACTCTATGGAGCACGGAACTGCAAGGCTACGATCCGTCATTCGCCAGCCACTGGAACGCAAAATACGTGTTCGGTTTCCGAGGCGGGAAACACGTTGTGCTGGATGCGAATTCCGGAGAACTACTTCGAGAACAACCGCTGTACACCGGTGCAACGGTTTGGAAGTTCGGATCGAACGATGGGACATGGACGAAGCAAACCGATGTTGCTGCGAAGGCAGGCAAAGGGCATCCCAACACAAACCAGGCCAATATCGTGATCGGCGACTGGCATTGGTTCCTGTCCCACAATGTGCACAACCTCGGCCGAGTTCACGTCGAAACCGGCGAAGTCGAATACCTGGAACTGCCTGCTCAGCTGATGCCGAGCACCGAGTCACGAGAACACGATGTCCGACTGTGGGGCAAAGGCAATCCGAAGAACCGTCCGCTCAATGCTGCGGGTTTCAATGTCGGCGACAAAGGCAACAATGGCACGGGCTGGGGGCACATCTCTGCGGCGAGTCCCACGTTAGTTGGTCGGTATTTGTTTCTGCCGGTTGTGACCGGGACAGTTTACGTGATCGATACTCAAGTGAAAGAACTGTCCCCCGAAGCAATCGTTGCCGTCAATGATCTCGGCCCCGGCGGAGAAACGTGGACACTGGCGACGGTGACGTATGCGAAGAAACGCCTGTATGCACACACGATGAAAGAGATCATCTGCATCGAGGACCGCAGTAAGTAGTTGTTATTTGTTAGTTGGAAGTTGGAAGTTGGAAATGCTCTTCTGACGGGACCAGTCAGTCCTGCTGTTCGGCTTTTTTTGAAAGGTCTATCGCGATGAAACGCCGTTCTTTTCTTGTTGCGTCTACCGTGATTGCTGCGTCTGGATTCGCTCAGGATGATGACAAACCGAAGCGTCGGGTTGGTATCATTGGACACACAGGCCGCGGCAATTATGGGCATGGTCTGGATACCGTCTGGCAGAGGATCCCTGAGGCGGAAATCGTCGCTGTTGCCGACGGAAACCAAGTCGGGTTGGCGGCGGAACTCGGGAAGCTCGGTCTTGAACGCGGTTACTCGGACTACCGCAGGATGCTGGAGGAAGTGAAGCCGGAATTCGTTTCCGTTGGGCCCCGGCACGCCGATCAGCATCATGATATGGCATTGGCAGCGATCGAAGCCGGAGTCAAAGGGCTGTACATCGAGAAGCCGTTCTGTCGCACTCCAGAGGAAGCGGACTCATTGATCGCCGCCTGCAGGAAGCACACCGCAACGATCGCTGTGGCTCATCGAAATCGGTATCACCCGGTGCTGAAGCAGATCGACAAACTGATCTCTGATGGCGGGCTGGGAAAGATGTTGCAGATTCGTGGCCGCGGTAAGGGTGATCGTCGAGGCGGCGATGAAGATCTCTGGGTGCTCGGCAGCCACGTTCTGAATCTGATTCATTACTTCGCCGGTGCACCGAAGTCGTGTTCGGCGATCATGCTCCAGGACGGTCGGCGAATCACGGCCAATGACGTCAAACCTGGTGGCGAAGGGCTTGGGCCGCTGGCAGCAAACGAAGTGCACGCTCGTTATGAAACGGAGAAAGGAATTGTCGCCTATTACGATTCCATCGCGAACGACGACACAAAGGGAGACGCCTACTGCATGCAACTGATTGGCAGCAAAGGAACCGTCACGCTACACATCGATAGAGATCCGGTGGCACATTTTATTCCAGGAAATCCTTTCCAGCCGACAAAGGAGCCAAGCCCCTGGATTCCGATCACTTCGGCTGGCGTCGGAGTTCCGGAGAATCAGCAGGATCTGATTGCAGACGTTCACAACCATGTCCTTGCAGTGCGAGATCTGATCGACGCGTGCGACAACGGTCGTCAGCCGCTGTGCGATGTTCATGCTGGTGCAGCGGTCGTCGAAATGATCTGCGCAGTGTTCGAATCCCATCGACTGGGCGGCAAGACGGTTGATTTCCCACTGATCGAACGCACCAACGCGTTGCAAAAACTGTGAGCCTAACGCAACTTGTGTCACTGGCTTTGCCAGTGCGTCTGCAAGCGGACAACACTGGCCGAGCGAGTGGCGAACAACCGTTCAGTGCTTAACAACAGCGCGTAAACGGCCAACGAGGGATAATCAATATGGAAAACCAACTGCGGACCGCCGACCTTGTTGTGCTTGTTCTGTACATGGCCGGCGTGTTCGGGCTGGGTTGCTGGTTTTCGCGTAAAAGCAGCACGACTCAGGAATTCATGGCGGCGGGCCGATCTTTGCCTGGTTGGGCCGTTGGGCTGTCCATTTTTGGAACCTATGTCAGCAGCATTGGCTTTCTGGGGAACACGGGAAAGGCGTTTGGCGGAAACTGGAATTCGTGGGTGTTCGGACTGACGCTGCCGATAGCGGCGATCGTTGCGGTGAAGTACTTCGTCCCGCTGTATCGCAGCACCGACTCCGTTTCGGCATATGCTCATCTGGAACAACGCTTCGGTCCGTGGGCACGAACCTATTGCCTGGTGTGCTATCTACTGTCTCAACTGGCTCGCATCGGAACGATTTTGTATCTGGTCGCCCTGGCACTCGCACCGTTAACCGGGTGGGATGTGAAGACAATCATTCTGATAACCGGACTGCTGGTAACGGTCTACACACTGATTGGTGGAATCGAGGCGGTCATCTGGACAGATGTCGCTCAGAGCATCGTGCTGATTGCCGGAGCGATTTTGTGCGCCGGCCTGATTCTGACTGGCATGCCGGAGGGACCGGGGCAACTGTTCGACATCGCGAACGCGAACGAAAAATTCAGTCTCGGCAGTTTCAGCCTGAACCCAAAAACACTCACCATGCCCGCCCCGACATTCTGGATGGTGCTGGTGTATGGCCTGTTCATCAATCTGCAGAATTTTGGAGTCGACCAGAGTTTTGTGCAGCGGTACATCACGGCGAAGACGGACCGAGATGCAAAATTCAGCGTCTGGTTGGGAGCGATTTTATTTCCAATGGTTTCTGTACTGTTTTTCTTCATCGGAACCGGGCTGTTTAGTTTGTACGAGAGCGACCCTGTGCTGTTGAACGAAATCAGAACGCAGGTTGCGGAAACTCAGCTGATTCAGGCAGGCGAAGATGCGACTGAGGCTGCGATTGCAGCGAAAGCCGCCACGCTGACGCCCGCTGACATCGGGGACAAGGTTCTGCCGCATTTCATCGTTCGCAAACTGCCGGCCGGGCTTGCCGGATTGCTGATTGCTGCGATCTTCGCGGCGGCCATGAGCAGCATGGACACCAGCCTGAACAGTTCCGCAACATTGGTGTTATGCGACGTTTACCAGCGTCACTATCGTCCGGATGTCGGCGAACGAGAATCCATGAAGGTGCTGTATCTCTCCACGTTTGTCTTTGGCATCGCCGGGACATTTACGGCGCTCGCGATGATTCGCGTAAAGAGCGCGCTGGACATGTGGTGGAATCTCCAGGGGATCTTCACCGGCGGGATGTTGGGACTGTTTCTGCTGGGACTCATTTCACGACGGGCTCGAAATCCACAGGCGGTTGTGGGAGTAACCGTCGGAATTCTTCTGATCCTGTGGTTGTCCCTTTCGACGACCGAAATGTGGCCCGAACCTTTGAGTGACTGGTCGAATCCGCTGCATTCGTTTATGACAATCGTTCTGGGGACCAGTTCGATTGTTCTCGTCGGAACCCTGGCCGCTCAATTGACATCGGGGCACGAGTCCCCGGTCGACAAAACCTGATGTTCAATGTCCGTATTGAGTTCG
>CALFOL010000192.1 GCA_937919915.1 uncultured Planctomycetaceae bacterium | reverse complement strand
GGCAGTGTATGTCGACGATGTTGACGAGGCTCTGCGAGTTCTGAAGGAACAGCAACATGAGTTCGTGACAGAGGATGACCTGCTCGAGTACGATGATATGTTTGAATAGAGAGTGTCGTCTTCTGACTCGGAGCCACTTATGCTGACCCAGGCGGATATTACGCAGAACGATTTCTGCAGTCGTTGCCGACTGTTGTGCGTTATCGCTCTGGCCAGTGTCTGCTGTCACTCCGCAGCCGCCACCGAAATGGAGCCCCAGACTCCACAGGGTGACCTTCATGGTCCGTTGGGATTTCTGCAGCACAGCTTAGTTCTGTCTGCTGAAGACGGTCGGCTGATCGCTGCGGCCGAACGTCAACTGCAGCTCGGCGACAAAGGCCGAGCCTACACCGCGCTGCAGGTCGTGTTCGCGAGACAACATGACACATTTACGCCGCTGTTACATGGGCGAGCGTCCGCAAGCGCGTATCGATCCGCGTTACAGATTCTGCAACAGGCTAACTTTAGTGTGCGGCGAGACTGGGCTGCGGAAATGGAACCACTTGCTGCAACGGCTCTGCAGCAGGCCAGCAGTGATTTAACGAAAGTTAATGAGGTCGCACGTCATTTTCCGTACACTCGGTCAGGACAAAAAGCTTACATCATTGGCGCTGTGCTCGCGAAAACTCGCGGCCAGGCTCAGCTTGCAAACGCCATTCTGGCCGAGCTGGAGTCGCAATATGCCGACACTGCTGTGAGTTTTAACGCACGCGAACTGCTGACTGGTCTTCGCGCACACCTCCGTCATCAGGCGACAGATGCGTTCCCGGCGAAAATCGCTGGCGGACCGGTAATCGAGTCGCCACAGCAACTCACGTTGCCATGGCCGGAACCGTTTTGGAAATGGCAGGAAAGTGTCTGGGAATTCCCGCAGGGGGCATCGGCACTGGCAGCGCTCACTCAGCCAGACCGTCGCGCAACACTGGCAATGAATTCGTGGCGTCCGGCGCTGACGCGAGATTCCATCATTCTTCGAACACCGTTTCGAATCATTGCATTCGATCGCAGCACAGGCCGTATCCGTTGGTCGATGCTGACAGACACCGTAGGAAAGCCGATTGGCGTCGCAGGTTCGATCCCCGGCGCAAACGCAGGAATCGCAACTTCTGCAGAAGAGCTTTTGAGGATGGACAACCTCGGCAGCATTGCCGCCACAGACCGTTTCGTCTTTTTTATTGATCGTTTCCGAAAACTGAAAGCGGAAGATGGGGGAAGGTTTCAGCGTCCTAATGAATTCCAGATGCCGCTTACCGATCAGGAGCGAAACGGTGGCACGCGTCTGGTCGCCGTGCATTTGCAACCTGTTCCGCAGGTTGCATGGACGGCTGGTGACGCTGAAACATTCGACTACCAGATTTCGACACCCCCCAACGTCGAAGTCGCCCCGCAAACACAATCTCCAACTGACTCGTTCGACCGCAGCAACGGCGAAACACCGCCACTGTTTGCTGGACAGAATTTTCTGGGCGTGCCACTGGTGCATGATCAGATGTTGTTCTTATTGTCAGCGGACACCGAAACGGTTTGGCTGAATTGCCTGACCGCAGCAACTGGTCGGCTGTTGTGGCAGGTACCGGTGTCGTATCAGAATCAGCAACCGTTGCCTGGTCGCGGACGACTGATCGTGCAGCCTGAAGAACAGCTTGGCGCTTCGCTTTGCGGTGTGGCAGACGATACCGTCGTGTGCGCATTGAAAGCCGGTGTTGCCGTGGGAGTCAGCCTGACCGACGGCCGTTTTCGCTGGGCAACAAATGTTCGTGGCGAAGATTTAGCGCTGCAGTTGGGCGGTCAGGGGGCATTCAGGATCCAACAGCCAGCGATCCAGCGAAAGAGCTTTCCACCATTTCTGCATATGGGACGAATGTACTGGTCCGCTCACCAGTCCAGTGAGGTGTCGTGCATTGATACGAACAACGGGAAAATCGTTTGGCAGATTTCTCGCAGTGCCGGAGCTGGCGGCGTCATGGAAGGCAGCGTGGATCATTACGCCGTTGCCGTCATCGACGACCAACTGGTACTGATCGGGGACCGACATATCCGAGCCGTCAGTACAAAGGATGGTTCGCAGTTGTGGGCGACGTACCTGCCGCCTCAAAGCGGTCAAGCCACATGCAACGACAAGTTCTGCCTGGTGCCACTACAAAACGGCACGGTTGCCTCTGTGAATCTACCAGGTGGAACAATGAATCCTGTTTCTCAGGATGTGTTGACCGGGCAATCCGACGAGACGATCGGAACATTGCTTGCTGACGCGGACTTTGTGTATTCCACGACTCCACTTTCCGTAGCGGCATTCCCCACTGTGGCCCATTCGGCAGGGCGAGAAATCGACGACGCGTCAGCGCCACAGTCTGTCAGATTCCGAGACGCACAGGTGGCGATTCTGTCTGCCAATGTTTCGCAGGCGGTCACAATACTGCGGCAGGAAATCGATACTCCTGCTGCGGCAGCAGATGTTCCTCGAGCTCAGAAATTACTGGCGGAAGTGTTGCTGCGGGCAATGGCAGTCGAAACATTTCAGCAACGTGCCGCAGATGCAGGCCCGCCCGAATACTTTGCACTTCAGTCTTTGGAGACTCTCCAGCGACTCCCGCTCACTGCGGAACAGGACCTCCGACTTTCCATTCTGGCGGGCGACAATCACGAGCCCCGGGGACAGACCGCCGCCCCGCAACTACTCGATCTGTTGCCGGACTGGCGGGCGCGATCCGACGTGTCAGCGTGGGCGAATCTATCGAGTTTCGCGGCGTCGAAGATCGAAAAGTTCCGACCACAGCCCGTTTCTTTGTTAGCAGCCGCGGAGCATGCCATTCTGTTTCCAGAACATGTCGGGACGGTCGACGAACAACTCGCGTTTGCTGACGATCTTGTCAGGCAGCATTTCGCGACCGCCGCAGAACTCTTTTTGCTTGCAGCGCGCCGCAATGTGACCGATCCTGATCGATCTCGTCTGGACAGTCGTCTGAAGGCTGTACGGAAACCGTTCATGCAGGTCCATTCTGATGTTGCCGCGCTGCAGATCGATCTTGGAAAACTTCGCGTCGAAGAGAAGCCATACTTCTATGCGGGGAACCGAATTGCAGAGCTCCTGAACGATCGTGTGGTCCATGTGGATACACCCGATTGGTACGCCAATCACTTGCTGTTCAGCAACCGCCTGCTGTCTGTGGCCGACATGCAGACCGGAGTCGTCAGCGCGGATGTTCGACTCCCTGCGTCTCCGGAAAACACGTTGCTGCTGTTGAGCAGCTTTGAGTCGCCCGGAATGTTGCCGCTGGTGGGACGCGACTACGTCGGCATGGTGTCGCTGGTGGCATCTCAAAAGCCTCAGTTGATGTGGTGGAAAAGATTCCAGCGCGAAGAGTTCGATTTGACTCCGGTGCAGTTGGGGCCGTTCGGACCGGAGTTCCTGATCATTGCAACAGAAAACCGTCTCTGTTGTTTGCACCCTCTGACAGGGAATGTTTTATGGACGCGTGACATCGCTATCTCATCGAAAAGCCGAAACCTGTTCAATAATTCCATTCAGTTCGCCGGGGATGATCAGGTGGTGGCTGTGTTCGGTGAACAGATGCGGAGCTGCGAGGTTTTCCGCACCAAAGACGGACAACGATTGGGAATCGTTCCGCTGAAGATTCCGGAAAAATCGGTGCCAATCATCTCTGGTCGGCGCGTATTGTTTCCTCACGAACAGCAACTGCAGTTGATCGATCTGCTGGACGGCAAAAATTTGCTTGAGGATGTTGCTGTGCCGAAGATACTGTCGTCATCAAACGCTCCGCTGATTTCGGACAACCGTGTCGTATTGATGTCCGAGGACCGTGAAGTTGTGGTGTTGAACGTGGCAACCGGAAAGATCGAGCTGAAATGCCCAATCTCAGCAGAGCTCGAAGCACAAAAACAGCAGATAGCCGGAATGAGTGCGTTCGAACGCAACGGACGACTGTATGTGTTGGTCAAGAACTGGGGAAACCACTACAGCCAGCGATCCGCATCATCGAAGATGGGTGAGGTCCGACTGGACCATGGCATGCTGTTTTGCATCGATCAGAAAACCGGACAACGACTCTGGAATCACACAACGCTGCCTGCCATCGTGCCCGAAATACAGGGAGACCCGATCGATGTATTAGTCAAATGGGCGTGGACAGATCCCGGTTTGAGTGGATTTCAGGGTCAGGGCTTTGAGCCGCGAGACAGAAATACTGCGGTCAGGGAGCGTTCGCTGACAGTGTCGGTCATTGATGCGAAGACTGGCGACCTTAAATTCGCAGCGGACCACCTTAGTCCCGGCGAACCGGTTCGGTGTGTCCACGACGCGAAAGCAGCCACGATTACACTGGAATCGGACACAGCGGAAATCAAAGTGCACTACAACAGCACCGCAGAGTGAACTTTTCCGTTGGCGACTCGAATTCCGTCGCAAAGCGGGGTTCCCGTCTGGCTTGCCGAAAGTTCCGCGGGTAGGCTGCGTGCCATACGTGTTCGATCGCAACATTCTGAGACCGCTGTGACTCCAGATTCTCCACAACTTGTTTCTCTTGGCATTCAGGAAACGCAGCTGCGCCCACTGTTGAGCCTTTCTGACAGCGAGCTGCTGGCATGGCTGACCGCTGCGGGAGAGCAGAAGTTCCGGCTGAAACAGATTCGGAAATGGATGATTCAGCGACGTGTGCAGTCGTTCGATGAAATGACCGACCTGTCAACTTCACTGCGACAAAAGCTGACTGCGGAATTTCGTTTCTCCAGTTTTCAACAGGTCGGTCATCAGGTGGCCAGCGACCGTACGGAAAAGCTGCTGCTGAAACTCCACGATGGAGAGTTGGTGGAATGCGTCCTGATGCGTGATACCGATCGCCGCACGGTCTGCATTAGTACTCAGGTCGGCTGTGCGATGGGTTGCGTGTTCTGCGCGAGCGGATTGCTGGGAGTCAAACGCGATCTCACGGCCGCAGAAATCTACGAACAAGTGCTGGTCCTGCATCGCATGATGGAAGACGACGAAAGGATCACGAACGTCGTCGTGATGGGCATCGGCGAACCATTGGCGAATTACAACAACCTGATGTCCGCATTGGACGTGCTCAGCAGTGAAGATGGCCTGGGGCTGGGAGCACGCCGCATCACAGTATCGACGGTTGGATTGCCGACGAAAATTCGCGAGTTCGCCCGCAGCGGAAAGCAGTTCAACCTGGCCATATCGTTGCATGCTCCGAACGACAAACTGCGGACAGAGATCGTGCCGGTCAACAAAAGCATCGGGATTAAGGAATTGCTGGCCGCGGCTGATGACTTCTTTGAAGTCACAGGTCGTCGCGTGTCGTTCGAATACGTGCTGCTGTCCGGCGTCAACGATCAACCGCAACACGCCGAAGAACTGGCTGATTTAATGCGTGGCCGCAATGTTCACGTGAATCTGATTCCCATGAACGGAGTCTCCGAGCTGTTGATGACGGCACCAGGCGAACCGTTGACACGTCGATTTTGCAGCATCCTGGAATCTCGCGGCATACCCGCCACGGTCCGCAAACGCAAAGGCGCGGACATCGACGCAGCCTGCGGTCAACTGCGTCTGAATCGCACAGAATCGTAGAGCAACCGACTCGTTTGCTCATTTCGGCGGTCAATAAAAAGCATTCGTCCAACCAGCAGCGGCACCTGTCTATTAGAGCAGTTTACTTATTGTTGTGCACGGTGCTCGCTCGCGGAACCAGGCTTTCTTCGATCGAAACGCGTGCCCCGCGGCCACAAGTCAGCGTAATGCGCTGTAGTCCCGCCCAGAAGTGCGATTGTTGCGTAGCGAAAGTCGTCAACGGCTTGTCGACAGTCCCAGGCAACCGACACGAAAGCGAACGAGCCAGACACGTTCACGACTCATTAGGATTTGCTCTAAGGCGGCAGTCCCATTGGACGTGCGCATCCGCTCATTGGCTGCGTCACACAGGCGGGCTCCGCCAGTATGTGCCACCGAAACACTCGCCCCTGTCTTTCTATAGCGAAATTCAGACGTTCCCACCAGCGGATGCCCCTCTCTGGACAGGCTCCCACTTGATCAACCCAGTCCAATGACCGAACATGCCAACCCTGACGATTCAGCCAGCTCACTTACGCAGCACATAGCTCTTGTACACAAACGATCCATCCCGGAAGCAATCGTATACTTTCGATCCCTTCACGCCCGCGAACTGCTGGAATGTGCGTGTCAGCCAGCCATGAATGTTGCGGCCGATTAGCTTCTGCTTTCGTTCGCTGTCAGCTTCCAGAGCCCGCAACACGTTAGGCGTAATCGTCGTCTCGGACACCATCGTCAGCCCACACTGCAAAAGTTGTTCTTGCAGGACTGCGATGTCCGCCACCGTGCGAAAATCGGTGAACAGAAAATGCCCGCCCGGTTGCAGCACTCTCACGACCTGTTGCAAAAACGCTGGCATCGAACCGTAACAATGCGATGATTCGACATTCAGGACCACGTCGACTGATGCGTCCTCGAACGGCAGAGCTTCTGCATCGCCTTGACGAAACAACAGCCCGTCAACAACATGCCGCTGCTGACAGAACGTGACAGCCTTTGCAGAAAAATCGACACCGGTCATCGTCTTTGGCTGCAGGTACCGTTTCACAAACGACGCTCCGCCACCACGCCCGCTGCCGACCTCCAGCACTTTCTGATCCGCCAGGGGAATCGCACTGGCGACATGATGGTACAGCTGAATACAGTAGCGATCATCTTCATCGGCGGGGGCCAGTTCCAGTCGCGGATGATTCTCCAGTAATTCGAAACCGTAATTCATGAACGACCAGTCAGCGACGGCGTAGCCCGCCAGATGTTGGTACCAGCGTTTCCACGCCCAGCGGCGAAAAACCGGCAGGCGCTCCGACAGCGACACAAACAGTTCGAGAATCATAAACAGATTTCCATTTCGATAAATCGCTCAGGCTGTTTCTGAAACTGTAACGCGATCTGCTGCAGAGTCTTCCAGCGGGTCACGTGGTGTGGACTCTCGTAAGCTGGTTCTTCTTTCGGCAATGATGTCAGTAGAGATTTCAGAACCAGCATACCACGCACTTTCTGTGTGCGAATGTCCCCAGCGCGTTCACACGTCAGACACAGAACATACTCGCCACGCTGAACCGGCAATCCCAAATCCCGCTTGATTTGTCCGGCAGCAAAGCGTTCGCTGATTTCGTTCAGCACGGCGTTCAGAAACTGCCAGCTGTCTGCAGCGGGAATCGGCAGCAATGGATCCTGCTCGGTCGTTTTTCGGGCCAGGTTAACGATCGTCTTCGCGGCTGCCGAGTTCAGGAAGATCTGCTCACAATCCATTTCCAGAATCGTTCGGATGCGCAGCCCGCCATCCTGAATAGTGGTCAGTGTTACATTCAGTCGATCCAGAAAGTCATGCTGCTTCCATCTGACGCGAGCTCGACGAGACGCGGCATAGGACGCCACACCTGCAGCCAGCACGATCCATAAAAGTTCGGGCCAGTTGTCTCGCAAATAGTCCAGAAACGATTGTACAGCATCATTCATGACCATAACCTCGGGGAAGCCAGACAGGATCGGAACAACAAGGAATAAACCTGCCACTGACGATACGCAAAGTGATCGTTGCGGGATCACAATGTTAGCGATCATTCCCGGAAATTGCGTCTGGCTAGGGTAACAAAGCCCGCCTGACTTGCATCTCAGCCGTCACCTGCCCAGCATGCTGCTGTAAAGGAACAAGTGCCCGTACACAATGGCAATCACAAGAAAGACAAGACATGAAATCAGCCTTAGCACTTATCTTCGCGCTGCCGTTCTGCACTGGCCTCAGCCATGCACAGAACACAACCAACTTCGCTCATATCGGTCATGTTGACCGCTTCGACACCGCCGTCAACAGTCTGATACCGGCGGATGCAAAGATTGAAGTACTGTGTGGCGGCTTCGAGTGGGCAGAAGGTCCCGTATGGGTTCCTGGACCTTCAAATTCATTTGGAGGTTATGTCCTGTTCTCTGACATCCCCAACAACGCCGTGATCAAGTGGCAGGAAGGCACGGGCTCGTCCGTGTTCATGAAACCCGCTGGCTACACGGGCGTCGCGGACTACGGCAAAGAACCAGGCAGCAATGGCATCGCATTGGATGCCAACGGCCAACTGGTGTTTTGCGAACACGGCGATCGACGAATCTCAACGCTCACGAAGTCCGGTGGCAAAATGACGTTGGCGGATCGCTGGAACGGCAAGCGATTGAACAGCCCCAACGATCTGGCCATTCGCCGCAATGGCGACATCTTTTTCACTGACCCGATCTACGGACTGCCACAGCGAGAAAACGACGCAGCTCGTGAAATCGACTTTTGTGGTGTCTACCGTCTGCAGAAAGGTGGCGAGGTCACGTTGCAGTCGAAGGAATTGTCACGCCCGAACGGGATCGCCTTCTCACCAGACGAAAAACTGCTTTACGTTGCCAACAGCGACGGGCAGGATCCGATCTGGCGCGCGTTTCCAGTTCAGGAAGATGGCAATCTGGGAACGCCGACGGCGTTCTTTGACAGCTCGAAGGAAGATCGCATTCCCAACGGCGGCGGAGACGGCCTAAAAGTCGATTCCAAAGGAAACGTGTTCGCGACCGGGCCGGGTGGCGTCCTGATTCTTTCACCGCAGGGCGAACTCCTGGGACGAATCGTCACCGGAGAACGTATCGCAAACGTCGGCTGGGGCAACGATGGCAGCGTGTTGTATCTGACCTCGGACATGTACCTGTGTCGGATCAAAACCAGTACCAAAGGTGCCGGCTTTTAGCTTTTCTGAGCGTCGTCCTGCGGACCGCGTTTGCCCGGGCGGAAGTAACGCTTCGATTCGTTGACCGCGGTACGACGCGTTGCCAATCGCACCAGCAAGCTCATCAGATAGTCCTTCCAGCCTGGAATGACGTACTGTCGACGTTTCTCCAGAGCGGACATCGCGGACTTCACGATCCTAAACGGCGTTTGCGATGAGTGCTTTTCAAGCCATCCCGGAGCACCAGCGACTTCAAAGAATGCGGTTTGAGTCACGCCCGGACACAGGGCCATCACGGTGACACCTCGACCGCGAGCTTCAGCCCACAATGCTTCTGAGAAGTGAAGAACGTACGACTTACTGGCTGCGTAGGCCGCCATGAATGCCACCGGTTGAAACGCGGCAACCGAAGAAACATTGATGACTGCACCGTGACCTCGTTCTAACATGCCTGGCAGCACGCGATACGTCAGATCGGTTAGCGTGATGATGTTCAGGTTTAAGAGACGCTGAATATCCCCAAGCGCTGTGGTTTCAATTTCTCCGATCAGCCCGACACCAGCGTTGTTGACCAGCAGTTCGATCTTGACGCCCTGCTTTTCGATTTCGGCCATTAGCTTTTCAGCGGCATCAGCCTCGGCCAGATCGATCGTCACGATATGGCATTTCGTGCCGTGCTTGGTCACCAGATCTTCAGCCAACGCATTCATGCGATCTGTCCGTCGAGCGGCCAGGACGAGGTGCATACCACGACCAGCCAGTCGCGCAGCAAACTCGGCTCCGATGCCGGATGAGGCGCCAGTGACAAGAGCCCATCGATCGTTGTACGCATCAAGCAAAGAATCGATCTTTCGAAGTAACCAATCCGCGGTGGCAATTCATTTGCCAACACATTGCCACTCATCCTATCACTTTCTGACAAATCGTTGTTCCCCACGGACGGATTCGTTGACTACGATTCTCAAGAAAGACAACTCCGGAACCCTTAGGTTAACATAGTGAACTCTGATAGACGCGTTTTGTCACGAACTGAGGTTCGCAATCTCGATGCCGCAGCCGTCCGTGAGCTCGGGCTATGCGGTCTATTGCTGATGGAAAATGCGGCTCGAGGCGTGGCCGATGTGATCCAACGGGAATTCGCGAATGTAAACAGGATCACAATTCTGTGTGGTCCAGGCAACAACGGTGGAGATGGGCTGGCTGTGTGTCGGCAACTGGCGGCGGTCAATATTGCAGCCAGCGTATTCGTGGTTACGGGGGGAAAGCAGCTGTCAGATGATGCCGCCGCCAACCTGAAGTTCCTGACCGCGGCGAGCCACCCGCCGGAATGTTCAGAGGACTCCGCGGCCGCAATCACTGCTGTTCAGACGCTGACGAAACACGACCTGATTGTGGACTGCCTGCTGGGTACAGGTGTTCGCGGACCAGTGAAGGCGCCCTTCGATCAGGTGATTGAAGCGGTGAATGCGTCGCACGCAACGGTGATCGCCGTTGATGTGCCTTCCGGGCTAAATTGTGACACTGGGGCGGCAGACGGTGTCTGTGTGCTGGCCGATCGCACGGTGACATTCGTCGGCCTCAAGCAGGGTTTTCTTTTGCCAATCGCGAGCGACTTTCTTGGCCAGGTCACCGTCGCTCATATCGGTTTGCCATACCGCTGGGTCACGGAGTGGCTGAATTCACAACGCCAATGAGAGTTGTTTTCACGTGTGCCACTGGCAGTGCCGGCAAAGCCAGTGCCGTGATCCCGAAACACACCGGTACGAAGGCAGATCATTTTGCCTTTAGCAACTCGTCCAGTTGAACTCGGCCTACGTGCCACATGTAGTTCGGTCCGAAGCCATTTGTTCGTGGCCAGTTTCGAGAGACGGATAAGCTCAGATATTTTTCCGCCTGGGCCAGATCCTTCTTCACGACCATGTGCATTCCGATATAGAGCTCTGTATAGAACAGACGCTTGTCTCGTTCCTCGGCAGGCAGATCTTTCGCAATGCCGGCCAGCGCTGCTTTCGGAGTTAAACTGTCGTCGAAGAGTTTGTAAACCGCCGGAAATGGTTCGCGATCATCCTTCTCGTACAGCAGCAATTCTTTCTTCGCGACATCGCCGTTACTGGCTTTGTACTGGCTCAGATACCGCCAGATTCCGTTCTCACGGTCGACGTTGTCGAACGCATGATATTTCTCAAACTGAGCCACCGCAGTCTTGGGCTGATCCGCGAAGAACAGTGCGATACCCAAACGCCAATGTGACGCATCCAGATCAGGGTCGATCTTGACCATGGCCCGGTATTCCGCCACGGCCTCGGGGAATCGACCGAGAAACAACAACGCATCCCCGCGTCGCGAATGCACCTGCGTCGCAGATTGGTTCGCAGCTTTCGGGGCTGGGTTTTGCGTCAGCACTTCTTCATATGACGCGGTGATTTCCGCACGCTGTTGTTCTGACAATGGATGTGGAACGCTGCCGTGTTGCGGCTCATCCGCCGTCAACGAAACATTTATTAATAAACTCGTGAATAGAATTCGTGCACAAACGAAACGGT
>CALFOL010000191.1 GCA_937919915.1 uncultured Planctomycetaceae bacterium | reverse complement strand
ACCAGGCATCGTTGTACAATGCGATCGACTACTCTCAACCAATCTATACCCAGGCATTGCCGAGCGGAGATCTGATTCGTTCTCAGAAGATTGCAGGTTTGCTGTGCCCGTCAGATCCCGGCTCGGGAGACGGTACTGACCTGTTTCATACTTTTGCACCAACTTGTTATGCGGGAGCTGAAGGCTGGGATTGGTGGGATCGTCCGAACGACCAACACGGAGGAATCTTTACTCTGTATCACCCTTGCAAAATTCGCGACATTTCTGATGGGACGTCGAATACGATCATGGTGGGCGAAGTTGGTATCCATTCCTACCAAAACGGAACGGGGCGGCCTGGTCCGGCGAACCGAGCAGGTGGTACTGGATTTAAACGCGTTGGTAACGGTCGCGTCTTTCGCAGTGCTTTGGTAGCCACTGGAGTTCACCCCACCATTGCCGCACGTGTTGGGACAGGGAGCACGACGGCGGGAAGTGCCACAACCAAACGACGTCTCGGGCCAATGAAGCGCGCCGATAACAGCGGAGCGAGTGCCGGATGGTGGGGGCCGTGGGCAGCTCCCTACGCGTACAAGCCGACCTATGTAGATCATTATGGGATCAACTCTGACTGGCCAGGGCCTGGGAGTGATCACACGGGAGGAGCTCAGTTTCTGCTTGCCGATGGATCCGCTCGATTCATCAGTGAGAACATCAATCAACATCTGACGTCTGCCAACGGCAAGGTGAATCTTTGGCATTCACTGCACACGAAGGCTGGTGGTCGTTTCGACGGAATCATCGGCGAGTACTAAGACTTTGCGATGTGCTGCCGACATTTTGATGTTGGCAACATTGGTTTTCCTTGTTTGAAGGAGTTTGTTGTGAAATTTGGAACGTGTCTGATTTTAGTGATGGGACTGTTCGTCTTCACCGGGTGTGGTGAAGCTCCACCACCTGATGGTGATCCGGAGGCAGCGCAGGAAGAGGCGATGATGGGCATACCGGCTGACGTGCCCACGGATGAAGCAGCAGCAGCCCCCGGAGCGTGAGTTAACTTCGGAATTCGATAGCGACTGTCCCCTTCAACGTGAAGGGGATTTTTTTTTGGGCCGGTAGGCTGTATGGGCCGGAAGAGCGTGTCGTCGCTGATTTGGAGACTCCGACGACGAGCATTCCAATTCTGTTTTCGGAATCAAATGCCCTGGCAGGCGACATGAGTCGCTAACGAACCGAATGGCGTGCGTCTAAAACAGCGGAGGTTTGCCGAGTTGTCGACGCACAACAACCCATTGGCCGCTGTGCATCATCCAGTGTGAGCCCAACATGCTGAATAACGCACCGATGTTCGGAGCGTAGGCGTTTATGGGTTCTGGAGTGGCCGCATCAAGATCGTCGTCCGACATTTCAGCAAGTGCCGTGACGGCAGCGGTGAGTTGTTCGCTGGCAGCGGCCAGCAATTCTGCTTTCGTACAGAACGCAGATGCATCATCTGAGCTGGCGGTTTCCTTGGTGTATTTGTCGGCAAAACCTGCAGGCAAAGGCGGCATTTTACCAGCAGCAATAGCGCTGGTCATGTTGTGGTCAGAAGTAATCAGGTGGCCAATTTGCCAGTTGATGTGATTGCAGCCTTCCGTCGGCCGCAGCATCAGGTCTGCGTCGGTCAAGTCGTCCAGATACATGTTGCAGCACATCTGTGCCATGTCGATGTTCAGTTTGATGGCCTGGCTGGAATTCATTGTCGTGCTTCCTTTCTGAAAGTATGTTGGTGTTGTGGATGTCAGAACCCTGTCGAGGACTTCGCGATTGCTCCAGCCCGAATTTTATGGATTATTCTTCGAATCGCTCCACCAGTTCGCCGTTCGCGATCGACGCCATAAAGCTGCTGGTGTATTCGGTGGGCGATGTGAGAGCTTGCCCGGATCGATCTATGGAATGGTCGACAGGCCGGGACATGAAATGCAGGGACGCCAGGCTGCAGGAACGCAGTAAAGGCTTATCGGCTCATCTAAAGATTTGCAGTCAAACTTTGCGGTCTCGCACCTCAGCGACTTTGCGTTGTTTCGATCTGTGCTACCGCACGTACTCGGTGACCCGGAACATTTCGCCAGATCGCAGGCTACCCACAATCAGCTCAATCCACGCCGCAGCGGCAGGAGAGACTTCTTCGTCCATCATCAGGCGCACCTGTTGCTCATACTGTTCCAGGCAAGGCTCTGATTTCGCCATGCTGCGAAAGGTCTTGCAGATACGGAACAGTCGCCGAACGACCCACAGTTGTTGCTGATGTTGTGTTGGTGTTTCCAACATGACGGATAACCTGAACTCGAAGGAGAACAAACTCTTCGAGAGCAGTCATCGAGATTCGGTGGTGTCGATATTGCGGGGACTTCCGTGTTTGGCGGCCACAACGACAATGACGAGCCACTTACGCCAGTCGAATCATTTGTGTGAATCATTCGGGGTGTACTGGTGAGTTAAACTTTGCAGGTTGTACGGCGGACACAGCCGGATTGCGAAGCTGCTGCCCCAGGCCTTCCACGGTGGCAAATTGCCATTTCTGCATTAAATAGTCGGTTTATTCGCAGGGAGGTCAGGGAATTCCGTTTTAGATCGGGACTTTCATCAGGCACAGCTGCTGCCTGTCGCGTCGCTCGCGGAAGTCGTCCAGCAGGTCCCGCGTCGACGGATCGAATTCCACCGTTTGCTTTCGTCCGTCGACACTAATCACTGTAATCGGTTTCGATAGGTCAAGCTGGGGCACATTCGCAGACAGTCGCAGCGTGGCGTTTGCTGGCAGTCGCTGTAATCGAATCAAGTTGCCAGCTCCACTGATTTGAGCCACGACTCTCACCGCGGAACCGGGACTTTCCCGCCACGTCGTGGGTTTTTCCAATCGCTGATGACGTGCCGGGATCTCGTCCAGCGTCAGCCAGTACCAACTGTTATCTGTGCTGCGCATTACGGCCGCGTCAATGCGGTCAGGAAGTGCGGCTCTGCGTTGAAATCCGAGCCAGCGAAACAGGTTGGGAAACTCTTCGGTGAATGGTTCATAGCCACGGTCGTCGTACCGCACAAACAACAGATCGCTGTATTGCATGCGATCGCGGACGGCGTGACGCTTGAATAGTTTTTCGACTAATGGCTGCAGTCTTTGTCCCCATCCCGGATGCAGTGTGCCGACGGCGATGTACCATGCCAGGTCCGGAGAATTGTAGGCAGTGTGCAACAGGTGCCGCCGTCCCAGACTGGATATCGAAACCACGCCCGCAAACAAATCCGGGTGCGCCGTCCCGATGTCCATAGCCGCTTCGCCCCCGATTCCATGACCTGCGACGAACACGCGATCATCGTCGATCGACAGACTGGCCTTCAGCTGATGAAGCAAATTCAGCAACTGCTTGTGCCTCGCGGCAGAAGCGTCGTATGTGAAGTTTTTGTCCGAATACAAATCCGGGATGACAACAATGTAGCCGTTGCGATCGGCTGCCGCCTGCCAGCCCTCCATTGCGTCAGCGGCAGTCATTCCTTCAGGCGGAAAAGCGATGATCAACGGATATCGCCTGGTCACCGCATATTCGCGCGGCACCTGCCCAACGCACCCGGCAACGTTATCCAGCGAGGGGGTGGTGAATGTTCCTGTTGACAGTGCGTGCTGTTTGTTCAAAGTGATGGGTGATGTCGGCGGCAGGTTTTTCAACAACAGCGCAACGCGGTCCACGCTGAAGCCTTCCTGAAGTCGAATCTGTTCCAACAGCGCGTTGCGCGTGGTCAATTCAGTATCCAGGGTGCTAAAATAGTCACGCAGCAGAGCCCGGATTTGCAGCAGTCCGAATGCTTCTGTGAAATTTTCGATAGCATCATCCGCCCCCAGCATCATGCCGGTTGCGGCCAACGCCAGCTTTGACTCCGGCGTCAGGCCGGGGTCCAGCTGCAGCAGCTCGAACGCTCCGATGCGTTCCAGCGTGTTCAGGTCGAGTTCACGCTGTAGTGCTCGCCAAATTTCCATGGCCTGAGGACGCAGGGCCTGGTTTTCGACCTGGGCGACCAGTTTTCCGAGTGCCTGGCTGGCCAGCTCCAGCTGTTGGTCCCTGTCATCCAGTTTTCCAAGAAACTGTTTTGCCCGCACCCGCACCAGCGCCCGAATAAGGGGAGCCCGTTTTTGTTCAGGCCATTGCCGCGCGTATCCGCGAGCGGTCTGGTGTTTGCCATTGTCGTTCATGGCCGTCAACTCTTCCAACGCACGATTACCAACCTGATCATTCCATTTGTTGGCCATCTTTACACAACGATTCTGCATGTCTGGAAAGTCCCGTTCCACATCGGTCAACAGGGCTCGTGCAGCCTCGTATTTTCCTGCCTGCAGCAGCATCGCGACCAGGTTCAGTTGCGTTTCTCCACGTTCGAAGTTTTGGACATTCTTCAGTAGTCCCGGCGCTGCTGCGCCGTCATAAAGTGTGGTTTCCGGAATCATATCCAGTGAAAGGCCGAAGCGCCACTGGTGCGTGAGACCGTCGACCTGAACACGATTTGCGTTGATCGATGTGATGCCAAGGTCGATCTCGACAACCTTGTCGTCCTGAAACCGAAGTTCGATTTGCGAACGACCATTCGGCCCAAACGGAGATCGGTCATGCCGTCCCACTTCGTAGTTTAATGGTCGCTGGCTTTCGCGTTTTTGAATGATCCGAAAATCTTCTTTAGGAACTGCCAGGTCGTCGGGCTCTGCCGCGGCACTCCGTCGGGTGGCAACAAGATAGGTGCGGAACTGTTGATTGATCCGCCGCAATTCCAGCGCGCGATTCTGTGGCAGCTCCGAATTCACCGGGTTGATGGAACTGGCGGAATCACACAGTCCGTACAGGATCAGGCCGTTATTCAGCTGCACCCCTCCTGGGATTTCCGGATTCGGTGGTGCCTGTCCAACGGCCGTCGTACCTGTACAGATCAACAGGGACGCGGTGATGCATGAATTGACGAGAAATTGGCTGGTTGACATGAAAGTGTTCTCGGACGATCGCGGCGTGTGACGCAGATCCATCGGCCATTCGTTTGACTGTGTCGGATTTTGTTCGCTTTGGCAAGCGTGCGGGACAAGCACGATCAGGTGGGATTTCGGTCAGAACGGCACTTCCTGCCGCTGAGTGTTTTCCCGTGACTGATCCCCTCGCTCAATGCCGTCCCCCGGGTGGCGATCGTGATTGACCTCAAAAATCGCTGTTCGATATCGTCGTCCCTGCAAGTCACTCGATGAACTGTGTGCAGACGCGAATCGTTGTGGATCTGTTTTATCACGCTGCGAATTACTACTCCCAAGGCTCGTCATCATGTGTGGAATTGTCGGCTACGTTGGCTCTCGATCGGTCTCTGAGTGTCTGCTTGAAGGCCTGCATCGACTTGAATACCGCGGATACGACAGTGCTGGAATCGCGGTGATTTCGGATGGTGAGATCTCGGTTCGCAAGAAGGCGGGGCGAGTCATGGAACTGGCACGACTCGTTGAGGAACAACCCCTATTCGGAAATATTGGCATTGGCCACACTCGCTGGGCGACTCATGGTGAAACCACCGACGCAAATTCGCATCCGCATCTCGGTGGCAACGGCGAAGTTGTGATCGTCCACAACGGCGTCATCGAAAACCACGATTCGCTGCGAAACCAACTTATCGCACTGGGTTACGTATTCCACTCTCAAACCGACACCGAAGTCGCTGCGCATTTGATGGCTCATCATCTAAGCGAACAGCTGAAACTAAACAGCGATGAACCATGCGTTGATACCTGCCTGCGAGCTGTCAATTTAACGCTGGATCGTTTGAAAGGAACGTATGGCATTTGCGTGATGTTTCGCGACTGTCCGGACACCATCATTGCTGCTCGATCCGGAAGTCCCCTTGTAATCGGTGTCGGGAAGAACGAGTATTTTCTGGCGAGCGATTCCAGTCCGCTGATCGGGTGTACCCAGGATGTCGTTTATCTCGCGGATAACGAAGTTGTCGTTCTTAATGCTACTGGAATGAAGATCGCTCATCGTACAACCGGCCGAGTTCAGCCGTCGATTCAAACCCTGGATCAGGTGTCTGCCGACATTGATCTCGGCAACTATCCGCATTACATGCTGAAGGAAATTTTCGAGCAGCCCACGTCGGTTGAAAACGCCATGCGTGGTCGACTGGACGAAGGTGAAGCGACCGCAGTGATCGGCGGACTGAACCTGACGGCCCAGCAACTGCGCACGTTTGATCGAGTTGTTTTGACCGCCTGCGGCACGAGTTGGCATGCCGGTCTGGTTGGTGAATATCTGTTGGAAGAATTTGCTCGCCTGCCGACGGAAGTCGAATACGCCAGCGAGCTGCGTTATCGAAATCCGCCGATCAGTGATCGCACGCTGGTGTTTTCGATCACGCAAAGTGGTGAGACAGCGGACACGTTGGCGGCGATGCGAGAATGCCAGCGCAAGGGACATCCAACGCTTTCGATTTGTAACGTGGTTGGTTCCACGATTGCTCGTGAAGCTGACGGCGGAATCTATCTGCATGCTGGTCCGGAAATCGGTGTGGCTTCGACAAAGGCGTTCACGTCACAAGTGACCGTGTTGTCCCTGCTGGCCCTGTATCTTGGCCGTATGAGGCATCTGTCGTATCCGGCAGGAAAGAGAATCATCAAGCAGCTGCGTGAGATGCCGGAGAAAATCGAAGAGGCATTGAAGTGCCATGAACGCGTCCAGGAAATCTCGGAGAAGTACGCGCACTTCAACAACTTCCTGTATCTCGGCCGTCTGTACAACTTTCCGGTCGCCCTGGAAGGTGCTTTGAAGCTGAAGGAGATCAGCTACATTCATGCGGAAGGTTATCCTGCCGCAGAAATGAAGCATGGACCGATTGCTCTGGTCGACGAACAAACGCCGAGCGTCTTCATTGTTCCGAAGGGTGGCATTCAGCCGAAGGTCATCAGCAACATGGAAGAAGTGAAGGCTCGCAGAGGTCCCGTCATTGCTTTGGCTTGTGAAGGCGACAAGGAAGTCGAACGGATCGCGGATGACGTGATTATTGTGCCGGACGTTGAGGAATATCTGCAGCCGCTGGTGTGTGCGATCCCTTTGCAGTTACTCAGCTATCACATCGCACTCCTGCGAGGTTGTAACGTCGACCGCCCAAGAAACCTCGCAAAGAGCGTGACAGTGGAATAGTCACCCACTGGTGAACAGAAAATGTTCAATGAAAGGGGCTACCCTTTGGGCTCTGGGTGTCCGGCTGTGACCTATGTGATTCAGCCACAAAAATGGGGACAGGATGTAGGCACCGGCGTCAGTCCAATGTGCCCGGAATCAGCGAAGGTTTCACAAAGCTGGGACCTGCGGGCGTTAGCCGGCTAACGCCCTGGGCTCGCCTTGTGCAACAACGGCTCTATTCGCCACCAACAATAATCT
>CALFOL010000190.1 GCA_937919915.1 uncultured Planctomycetaceae bacterium | reverse complement strand
TGGATCACCGATTCGTCGTCCTTCGTCCCATGTTCGCCCGGCGTCTTCAGAAAACCAGCTCATCGAATGATAGCGCACCGGCTTGTCAGCCTGCATGCCAGCTCCGTTCAGCATGAATTGGCCATCGGGGGTGACACAAAGCTTCGCGTCGCGGAGGTCGTCCGTCGGATGCGATATCAGCGCCAGCGACTTCCATTCTGCGCCGTCGGGCGAAGTGATCACTCGTAGTGAACCATCCGGCGACACGTGCTGGCTGCCTTCTCGAAAAACGCAGTACCACTGACCATTGTGCCGCAGCAGATCCGTAAAAGCGTTGTGCGGTGCCTTGTCCCAGATGCGTCGAACATCCAGCAATTGTGGATTGCCAGGCGAAGCGTTCTGCGCTTCAACCGAATCAATACTGCTGCCATGCAAAATCGTGACAGCGGCACAGGCAATAAAAACGCGAAACATGTGAATCCTCAATTGGCAGCAGGACAGTTTGATCCCGCAGTCTGCGAGGTTCACTGCCAATCTGCAAGTTCGGTGGCCAGAGCGTACTCGACCTCACCCAGCCATCCGAATGCGGCCAACGCCGGGGTTCGCTGTCGCTCAGCTCGGGCTAAGCACCCGCCCACAAATAAACGAACATATCAATGACAGCCCAGTGTGGGAGGCAAGGACAATTCGCAGGTTGTTATGTGCGAAACATATAAGCGAATGCTTACCTGATCCAGTCGGCGGCTGAGGCGACTCGGCGGCGGATCTCGTCCTGCGGCAGGTCCATTGCTT
This sequence comes from uncultured Planctomycetaceae bacterium, assembly GCA_937919915.1. Classification (GTDB taxonomy): domain Bacteria; phylum Planctomycetota; class Planctomycetia; order Planctomycetales; family Planctomycetaceae; genus Fuerstiella. The sequence goes on along the minus strand of CALFOL010000190.1, from coordinate 3,396 downwards.
CCAGCAATCGCGTGTGATTTTCCATCGCCGCCTGTATGTGCGGATGCTGGTGCCCGGTGCGGCGACCAAAGTCACGGAAGATCTCAACAACCCGCCTCATCAACGGCAGGTGTATTACGTCGAGTCCGCTGTCTCTCGCGGTTTTGACAAATCGATCGGCCAGTCGACGCACCAGATTCGAACTGACCGGCAATTGCGGGAGCGAGCCCAGGCAGATTCCGCCAATCATCGCTTAATTACTGGACACCCCTATCGCTTCGTGCCATCATTCCCGGTGGTGGTCTCCTCAACACTTGTACGTTCAAAGCGAATGGAAATTTCAATCATGCGGATCGGAAAATTCACTCTCTCGCCACGACCCGCCCACCTGATCATTCGCACCGGAATTGCGTTGCTGGTCACCGGTATCGCGATGGCGTCGCACGGATTTGTGGTGGCTAACGCTCAGGAGACCGACGAGGGCACTGCTGAAATCGACCTGTCGAATATTGATCCGGCGGTTCAACAGGCTATGAGGCTGTATCAGCAGATTGAATGGATCACCGGCCCGGTCGACGCCAACATAGGAACGAACGCTACCATCCACGTTCCCGAAGGCTACAAACTGACGGGCCAGGCGGGTTCACAAATCTGGAATCAGCTCACTCAGAATCCGCCTGACCAAACGCTGGCAACCCTGATGCCGAAATCCGAAGAATGGATCACGGCCTTTTCGTTTGACAATGTTGGCTACGTCAAAGACGACGAGAAAACTGAGCTCGATGCCGATGCTATTTTCGAATCCATGCGTGAAGGGACAGAAGCGTCCAACCAATACCGCACGGCTCAGGGCTGGGACGCCATCCACATGGAAAGCTGGATCGTTGAGCCGAAATACGACGACGCAACCAATCACCTGGTCTGGGCGTTTCGGCTGCGTGACGACAGTAGCGGTCTGAGTGCCAACTACAGCATGCGACTGCTTGGACGTCGCGGCGTGATGAATGTGCTGGTGGCGGCCGAAGAATCGAAGATGCAGGAAGCCGTTGACGCCACGAACACCATTCTGGAAGGCTTCAGCTACAAAGCGGGCGACGGTTATGGTGAGTTCACGTCCGGAGACAAAGTTGCGGAATACGGCCTGACGGCACTGATTGCCGGAGGTGGCCTCGTTGCCGCGGCCAAGATGGGACTGCTGGCGAAACTTGGCAAGTTCTTTAAGGTGATCGTGATCGCAGTCATTGCTCTGTGCAGCGGGATCTGGAAACTCATCACCGGTCGCGGCCGCAGCGAAGCATAGTGGGCGCTCGTGACTGATGCTGAGATTCTGTTGCTGGTCGGTGCAGCAATCTACTGCAGCGAATGCGTCAACTGGCTGCCTGCGCGCTGCCTGGTTCTGACGGGCGGCCACGGTCGAATGCGCTGTGCAGCGGCTCCGGAATTTCTAGGGAACGAACACAAGCGACTGTTTGTCCTGAGTCTGCTGCCCACCACCACAACCCTTGTCGCGCGGCATCCCGCATATCTGTTTTGCGACGAGAGCTTGTTGCTGGAACTCGACAACCGAACCTGGCAACTATTGACCTTCGGTCAAATCGCCGCATCCGAAGTCCGCGCGGACGGCGACCGGGTGCTGATTGGCGAGCACAGGTTCCAGGCAGGTACACGTCGAGCGGCCCGGCAGCTTTGTCGTCTGATTCAGCGTCTGGCGGAAGCACCGCAGCCGAGTCCGTTGGTGGCCGCTCACCTGCGGCGATACACGGATCCCGAGCGTGCCGAGCGTCGAACCCACGTGCTTCGCGAACGACTGCAGCTGTTGCAGCAGTTGCAGTTCATGCTGCTGACCTGGATCTTCGGAGCCGGCATCTTTCTGTATTACTTCAGTGCGGCCCCCTGGCAGGCGCTGCTGCGATATCTGTCGATCGCTGTTGTGATCTGGATGGCAGCCATCGGTGTCGCGTGGTGTTGCAGTCGCAGACTTAATCCCGCTGGATCATCCGACCGGTGGAAAGAACTTTTCTTTTCGTTGGTTTCTCCGATGCATGCTGTACGAGCCTCAGATCGTCTGAGTCTTGACGCGCTCGGCGACGAACACCCGTTGGCAGTCGCCATCGCCACCATGCCGCATCGTCGCCTGGAGCCACTCGCCCGACAATACATTGCCGAACTGCGTCACCCGCTGACGTCCGAATCACCTGTTTCCGATGACTCTCAGGCGACGCGTGCCTTGCTGCGCGATTCGCGACGAACACTGGCGGACGCTCTGGCAGATTCACTCAGCCGGAAAGGAATCGACGTGGACAAATTGTCGCTTCCGGACCAGCAGGACCAGGACGCTGTCTGCTGGTGTCAAAGATGCTTCAGTCAGTACACAAGACTCATCAACGAGTGTCCCAGCTGTCCCGGAGTTGCCACAAGGAAGTTCGCTGACGGGCCGTCGAACATCAACACCGGCTCGACATACCACGAGAACGGTGATAGTGAGGTCGCTTAATCTGGTTACCCGAGCAACCGCAAGTGAAGTTACAGATCAAATGGATCCCAATGACCATGCCGATGTGTTAGGCCGACGTCCCATTTGAATTGTAAAGTGCGTCATTGTCCAGGGACTCCAGGGTTCTGCTCCCGGAATTCCAGACGTTTTGTAGGCGATCGTCTGGATCGGTGAGGCAGGCATTCTGTCTCGAATTATCAAGATCACGGGGGCGTTCCCTGGCGAGATGCACTTGGGACCATTCTTCAGTCCTTCGCTGGATGGAACTTTGGCAAACCATGCCACAGATTATCCAAAAATCACCTTCGATATGCGATCATCAACCATATGCGTCGACAGCTGCAGTTTGCGTCCGGGCCAGTTCATACTGACCCGACCGCTGGTGGGCTCATAGACCGACGTGTAAAGAGTTCCCCAGCCGAGGTGATGCTTAGGCTGGTAGAGTGGCGGTTCCAGAAATCGCTGAACGAAGCGTTCTCCGGTTTCCCTGTCATCATTCAGGCGATGCGACAGAAAGTGGGCTCGATCGACGCTGGCCGTCGCGGTCGCGTGTTCGGGCCACTCGATTGATCCCTGGTGATTCGTGGCCAGCTTTTGTCGCGAGACGACTGGTTCCCGATCGGGTGATACGAAGATTGTTGCATGTTCCCCCGACTTGTCGAGCACTGTCACGTTATAGGCCATGTGGCTGGGGACTCGGCGGAGTACGTTAACGGCTTCCGGAGTCGTGTCACAAAACTCAAGGATATAACGCAGGATCAAAGGGATCCCAAAGCCATCGCCAACGACCTTGCGTCCACCGAAAGCCAGAGAGACAGCTAGCAGCGTGTCCGGGAAGGGGATTATTGGCTTGGCCGTTGGGGTTGGGAAATTCAAAAATTTCCAACGCCCGTCACATCGATCATGTTTGCGAATGACTCACT
>CALFOL010000189.1 GCA_937919915.1 uncultured Planctomycetaceae bacterium | reverse complement strand
AGACCTGCGAGAGCCGCGAGGTTTTGTTAGCGGTTCTTAGTTCTTCACTTCCGATTCCGGCTTCGCGACTGCTTCAGCCCCGAGAGCATTCAATAGACGTTGAACTCGACGTTGCTCGGGATTGTCAGCAACATTGGCATCCTTTAGCGCCTGCATGGCCTCTTCGGAGCGATCCAGCGACAACAAGGCTGTCGCCTGATTGATCAACGAAGGATACTTCCACTGGCCATCCGGATACTGATTACGATAGTTCGTCATCGTGCTGATACCAACCCCTGTTTCCCCGCGATCCAGTTGCGACAGAGCGGTCCAGTACATTGAGCTTCCCGTTGAACTGCGGTTGACATTCTGAATAACCGCCGGCAGCTCGTAAGCCATCGACTTGGGCATGCCAGGAAACTGGCGTAGCACCTCATCCGGAACCTGAATCTCAATCATCTCATCCAGACTTGTCAGACGAATCTGCTGCAGTTGCTGAATAATGCTCGTATCAGTGACGCCCAGCACTTGCTGCGTCCGCGCCTTCAACAGACGATAAGATGGTTTACCGAACAACTTGTCCGTTGATTTAGTTACTTCCTGGAATCTCTCCATCATGCGTTGTTGGGCAAACTGGTAGCGTTCTTCATCCGTCATTTCCTCAGGGACAGACGTTCGTTCTTCCGCGCTTTCCGGTTTCAAAACATCACGTTCAAACGGCGCTGCAAACGGGCGCATCAGCTGCTTGTAGTCTCCCAATTCTGCCTCTGTCAGCGAATTAGAACGGATGACACGATCCTCTGGATGAGGCCACACTGCAATGTCTGCTATCGACCACAAGTCACCACCCGCCGCCATAACGCGTTCTGTCAGCGGACGAATGTCAGAGACACCACCTGTCAGTTCTTCGAACAGCACCGCAGAATCTTCCGCAGACAACTGGTCCTGAAGCACCAGCATTCTGGGAGAAAACGTTGCCACCTGGCCGATCACCTGAACGGTGGACTCTTTCCACCGCTCATGGGCTTTCAACACCGACAGCTTTGCGGCGACCGGATTTGCAGCGTCAGATATTTCATCGACCGTAATCGGCACTCCATTCGCGACATCAAACAGCAGACCATCGTCATTTCGAATCACAGCGACAATCCAGGCAGCCGTGTCCAGATCAGTGCCCTCCGACTTCGGCTCAGCGGCTGTGCTCACAATGACCGCGTCAATCTGCTGCTGGCGCAGCAATTCGGCAAATGCCCATGTTCGATCTTCTGCTGTGCCGAACCCTGTCATCACAATATCAAACAGGCCCAGTGGCGGTCTGCTGTCGTCTGACGGCAGCAGACTGATATTGCGTGTCGCCCAGGCGAACGCCTGCATCACTCGAGCGACGTCGCGATTGGCAACGTCCGCATCTGCAAACTGGCGACTGAGTGATTGATACAGGTCACGCATCATCAGCGAATCGCGGACATACAATGCGTCAACTCCGGAGAATCGGCCGGCCGTGACTCGAGCACTGTTGTTCAGCAGGCTAAGCGTCTCGTCGCTGGTTTTCATCGCTTCCGCCTGATCGCTGGCGCAGGATGCAATCCACGCGTTAAGCCCGTTGACGGAACGTTCTGGATCGTCCTGTGTGGCCATCCGTTCAGGTGTCAGCCGCTGAATGGCAGTCGCCAGCTTGCGGCGACACTTTTCCGTATCAGTCTCACCACCTTTACGCTGACCGGTGTCAGTGGTGGGTCCCGGGGCATCCGGAACGCTACTGCTGCAGCCTGCGACAAACATCGCGACTGACAGATTCAGTAAGGTAGACACAGTACGAATTCGAGCAAAGCGCATTATAGCATTTTCATGACGGTGTCACGCATCGTAGTCAGATGCTGGACAAGGTTTTCCACCTGAGACAACGGCACCATATTGGGACCATCGCTTTTCGCATGATCCGGATCAGGATGAGTTTCGAAAAAGACGGCGTCGCAACCGACAGCCACCGCCGCACGAGACAACGGACCGACCATCTGTCGCTGTCCGCCAGTCGTCGCTCCGCCCGGAGTTTGAACGCTGTGTGTTGCATCGTAAACCACGGGGACCCCGAAGGATTTCATAATCGGTACACACCGGAAATCGTTGATTAACTGTCCATAACCAAACGTCGTCCCGCGTTCCGTCAGCATGATGTTGTTCAAACCGCGGGATTCACATTTCTTTACGGCGTGGATTGTATCTTCGGGGGCAACAAACTGCGGTTTCTTGACATTCACACAGATATTTCTGGCCACCGCAGCATCCGCAGCCGCGACCAGCAGGTCTGTCTGGCGGGCCAAAAACGCGGGGATTTGCAAAATCGAGCAAACCTCAGCACACGCAGATGCCTGTGCCGCTTCGTGAATGTCTGTTGTTGTCGGAAGTCCAGTGGCCTGCTTCACTTTCTCCAGCAATCGCATTCCGGCTTCCAGACCGGGACCACGATAGCTGTCGACACTCGTCCGATTTGCCTTGTCAAAACTGGCCTTAAAGACGATTTGCAAAGCGAATTTCTGCTGCAGCTCAGCCAGATGCTCAGCGACCTGCATCACCATCGACTCTGATTCCATCACGCAGGGACCAGCGATCAATAGCAAGGGATGCCCCGTGCCAACGCGATACTCACCGATTTCGACCGTTCCGTTTGCCATGTCCAACGCTTCCTGATGCCCGTTTGAGGCTGTGTTCTTTCCAATGGCGGTTGTGTTGTCATAGTTGACACCCGGATGCATCAAACGCCAACCCCGTCTCATCAGGAGTTTTAACGGAAACACCAGAACTCGAAAAGCCGTAGGGAGCACGGGAAGACTTCACGGGTTTTGGATTATTGTTCCGAGCGGGCTTATTCATCGCTCAGTGGGGCCGCCACTTCCAACAGCGTATTACGCTGACTTGTGGCCGCGGGGCACGCGTTTCGATCGAAGAAAGCCTGCTCCCGCGAGCGAGTACCGTCCACAACAATAAGTAAACTGCTCTAGGCGGCGTCTTTTTTCTCGTCACTGGCAGCTTCTTTTGGTTCGTCGCCCGGGAAGACAAAATCCTCCCAGGTCGAAACAAACGAATTGGAAATTGTTTCGACCGCATCGTCGCTAAGCTGCAGCAGATAGACGGCCGCTAACCCGCGATATGGAGTTTCTCCGCCTTCAGTAATCAGCTCTGTAAACGCTTTCCTTGCTCCCAGGATATTTCCATCTTCCAGATGTGCAAGGCCTGTCATAAAACGGGGTTCATTGCGACTCGCCGGAACAGCACTAAAGGGAAGTTGCCCCTGCTGTAACAATGTCATCGGCCAGGCCGGAAGCGGCCCACCACCACCCACTGCGTCGACTTCCGGGACCAGCGGCAACATCTGTACAAGGGACTGCATCAGATCAGGACTCTTGTTCTCAAAACGGTCAAAGACGCTGAGCAAAGCCTGGTAGGCCGAGATCGCTTCGCCATACCCAGCCTTTCCAAGATGGCTCAACGCAACCGGTCGATGCCACGTCACACCCGCAAAGTCTGGTGAGTCCTTCATGGTGCCGGCCACTTCCGCAAGTCGATTCAACACCTCACTGGCGTCCGCCAGCTGGCCAGCTTCCAGCATTAATTCGCCCCGCAGCAGATCGGCCTTCGGATCTCTGGCAAGCAGAGCTTCGTCCTTTTTCATTTGCTCAAGTGCCAAACGCACGTAACCGTTGGCGGCCAATCCTTGAGTCATCTGAAATTTTTGCAGCGCCAGTTGTTGCGGATCTTCGGGGGCTGGCTGAGCAGCAAACTCTTCCACCTGATCTAATACCGCGTCGACCTGCGACTGCCACTGGTTTTTCTTATCATAATACTGTGTCACCTTGGCCTCGTTGTCCATGTTCGCCAGCAGAGCTTCTTCTTCAATGTCGAGGTATTTCGTCAGGCATTCCAGCGCCAAATCGATGCGATTCCGTTCCGCGTACAATTCCGCCAGATTTTCCCAGTTGCTGGATTTCTCAGGCTCAATCACCGAGGCCTGACGAAACGCCATCACTGCCTGAAAGTAACGCATGCTTGAAGCGTCCTCACTGTTCAACGCTTGAGCGATCGCCTGTTCTGTCATCCGCAGACTCTTGTACGCCGAACCCAATGTGCGATAGGCAGCGGCATTTTGCGGATCTGCCAGCAACGCCGCGTTCGCACCACGGATCGCGAGAGTCGGTCCGGCCAACGCCCGCCCCAGTAACGACATAAACTCCACGTTCTTAGGATTTCCTCCCGTCGCCTGTGCAATTTGAAAGGTCGTTTGCGGCGGCAACAAATCCAAAATCAACAGATGCTCCGCCTCCCTGAGTGATGCACTGGCCGACGGTCGCTTGTTGTAAAGATATTTTTGGTAGAAGCTGGCTTCCTGTGCAAAGTCGAATCTCTCCAACGGAACCTGTTCGTCGGTGGCGTCGTCCAGATCTTTCGTCGGAGTATCTCGAAACGCAAGTTTTCGAATGTCGAGTGGTTCGACTCCATTCGCTAGAGCACCATAACTAAAGATCGCAGCGGAAGGTCCCCGGCTGACTTCAGTCCAGTCACGAGACTCAATCAGCTGTAGCACCCTAGAATAAGCGGGATACCCCGGAGGCGCCAAACGCAGCATCAATTGAGTGATTCCAAGGTCGTTGTATTCCGACTGCCAATCTACAGGCTGATTGACTTCAACTTTACTCTCGCCCGCTGCTGGCGGCTTTGCCTGATCCATCAAGGTCTTTCGAAGATTAAGAAATCGCGACAGCACGGAATCTTCGTTCTTAGGATTCCCGAATAACGTGGTGCGACTGTCGGTGAAGCTTTGACGCCCGTGCCAAATCAACAGGTCGCCCTGCGTGATCGCGGTGTTGAAAAACCTGGAATTGTCGGGAAATTCCGCCAACTGTGTTCCCAGTGAATCAATGGTCGCTCGCAAATCCGGTTCGAAGCCCATGCCAATCGCAGTACGAGTCGGCAGACGATCACCAACAGCGAAGAATCCGAGCACCGCCATCGCCAACACCGTGACAGCGCGACCTCCGCGCGAAAACAGAACGTCCATCGTGTCGATCGTATATTCCTGGCGAAACGTGCGGCCGTACCATCGTTGAGCTGCAGTACCGGCAGTGGCTGCAGCCACAAGCGCGGCAGCCGGGAGTTCGTGCAGCTTCCACAGCGCGAGACCTCCGAAGCCCAGGCACATCAACAACCACGGCAGATCTTCACGACTGCGTCCCACAACCAGAACGATCAACGCGATCACCAGGATCGAAAAGCCCGCTACATAGGCGAACTCAAATCCCTGCATCACCCCCGGCGTGAAGATCGAGTAATATTCAGTCCGCCCATCCAGCAAAGCAGACGGATCGTTCAATGTCTTCATGACTGCCATTGTCGGATATTCAGTGGAGTACGTTGTGGCGATCGACTTTACGCTCGCAACCGGCGATGGATTAAAAGCCAACGCGATCAACGAGAATGCGGCTGCCTTCCACAATGTGGATGCGTCAGCACCCGGCGGGTTTCCTGCGTTTTCAGCCAGTCTTTTTCGCAAGGAAAATCCAGCAGCGAACAGTGTAATTGCAATCACACCGAGATATGCGCGCGGATCACAGTTCGCCCAGACGACCAGCAGCACTGGCAGCTTCCAATGCAGTCCCGAGGTCGTACCTTCAGAATGCCAGTGCAGCAGCAACATCACCATGCTGAGCCCCAGCAAGGTCGCAAGGTCTGTCACCGGCAGGAAATCGACTGAGCACGCCGCCATTGCCATAACAACGCAAATCGAGTTCCACCAGGTTGGCATGTTCTTCATCGACAGCTGTGTCAGCAGATACGCTATCAGTCCGGCAA
>CALFOL010000188.1 GCA_937919915.1 uncultured Planctomycetaceae bacterium | reverse complement strand
TCAATTTCGATGACACAAATCTGCTCGACGAGTTTGTCGCTCGATTTGGAACGGAAGCGATTCGTGACCTGAATCCGGCGAACGGCTGGCGTCTTCCAAAGTCGCAGCAGATGCTGAGCGAACTACTGCGCCACGGCATGGACATCAACGCCTGCGACTGGTACGGACGCTCGTTTCTGCATCATGTTTCCAGCGGCGATTCGATTCAGCAGGCGGAAATCCTGATCGCTGCGGGTGTCAACATCAACGCCGTCGATCACCAGTCGAATACAACGCCACTCGGACTTGCTGCATGGACGGGTACACGATCGATGGTCGAGCTACTCCTGCAGCACAGAGCCGATCTATTACTTCCTGACGACGCCTGCATCGTTCGCCAAAAAGCAGGGACACACAGAAATCACGGCAATTCTCGCAGACTGTTGAATCATCTCAAACAAATTTCTGCGCGACGATCGCTCCGCAGTGGATGAGTGTTGGAATCGGTAGTGCCGCAGTCAGACCGGCCGCAGTTAACCAGCCATTGTACTCCGCCGCGCTGTAAGCCCGACCTTCTGTTAGCGAGAACAACGCCGCAGAATACAGAGCGATTGGCAGCGGACCGTCGAGGGCATCGTTCAGAAAGACATCATGAATAATCACCTTCCCGCCCGGACGAATGGCGGCTGCACACCGCTGAACAATTTGCTCACACTCCGGCACGTTCCAGTCATGCAGCACGTTGGACAGCAGCACACAGTCCGCATCGGCCGGAAACTCATCGGCAAACATGTCGCCGGCGACGAACTGCGTGCGATCGAGGACGCCGTATTCCGCCGCCATCGCTTCGGCGATCTTCAACACTTCAGGGCGATCGAAAATAATGCCGCGCAGGTGCGGATACTTCTGCAGCAGGGCATAACAATAAATCCCGGTTCCACCGGCGACGTCCAGGACTACGCTGGAATCCTTCAGGTCCAGATTTGCCGCCAACAGAGGAGCCACGTTCTTCGCTCGACCAGCCAGCGCCATCGTGAAGTGCCTTGCGGTTTGCTCGGCGTCCATCGCAGAGACGTTTCCATCACGATAGATGTACGCTGTTCCCGCAGAATCGTCGCCGTCACTGCCCAGCGGTCGGTTCGTTTTCAGCAGGTTGACCATCGACAGCACACCGGGGCTTTCTGCCGCCAGGCCGACGTAGTTGCCAACATCGAATTCGCCGCCGGGAACCAAATGCTCGTGAGCAATGCTGGTCAATTCCAGTTGTTCATCACGCAGTTGCAGCAATCCCATAGCACGCAATGCGGTCACCAGTACGTTCGCGGGGCGTGTTTCCAGCCCGAGTTCTTCGCGGAGCTGGTCGAACGTTTTGCCCTGCTGCGCAAGTCGACCGAACAGATCGAAGTGGCAGGTCGCGGCCGTCAGCAATTCGCTGCCGTAGCTGCCTCGGAACAGTTCAAAGATCGCCGTCGGATCGACTGCGGGAGGATTCAGCAAAGATGGCGTCATAATTTTTGTTCCATTTGTAGCACAAGCGACTCACTTGTGCCTCCCGCTACTATTCGACAGCCTTCAGGCAGACCACGTCACCTGTCTACTCGACCCTCTTCATTCACTCAGAATGAGCAAGCGAGCGGTTTGCTCTACGAGAGAATCGCTTTCACCGGCTGTGCCAGTTCCTGTACCCCCGTCAGTCGTTCGTCCAGGCCGCGATGCCGGACTGTAAATCGAGCATGATCGATGCCGAGCTGATGCAGGATCGTGGCATTCAGGTCTCTGATGTGAACAGGGTCGCGCACGATGTTATAACCGAACTCGTCCGTTTCGCCGTGCGTCACGCCGCCTTTGATGCCGCCACCGGCCAGCCACATCGAGTAGCATTTCGGATGATGGTCACGTCCATAATTGTTCTTAGTCAGCGTTCCCTGACTGTAGATCGTGCGACCGAATTCCCCGCCCCAAATCACCAGCGTGTCGTCCAGCAAACCGCGCTGCTTGAGATCCTGAATCAACGCCCACGCTGGCTGGTCGACTTCCTTGGTCTGCCGGCGGAGGTTCGTGGGCAGACTGCTGTGATGATCCCAGCCCCGATGAAAAATCTGAATGAAGCGAACATCGCGTTCAGCCATGCGCCGAGCCAACAGACAGTTGTGCCCGAACGTGCCCGGCTTCAGCACGTCTTCGCCGTACGAATCCAGAATGTGTTTCGGTTCGCCGGAAACATCAACCAGATCGGGCACCGACGACTGCATCCGAAACGCCATTTCATACTGCGAGATTCGCGTTTGTGTTTCCGGATCCCCCAGCTCATCGTGAATACGATGATTCATGGACTGCAGTCGGTCCAGCATCAGACGCCGCGTGGCCTGATCGACGCCACCAGGATTCGACAGATACAGCACCGGATCACCCTGAGCTCGAAACGCCACGCCCGCGTGAGTTGATGGCAAAAATCCGCTGCCCCATAGTCGCGAATACAGCGCCTGGCCGCGCGGTGCACAGTTCAGTACGATGAATTCCGGCAGGTTGCGATTCAAACTGCCAAGGCCGTAGCTCACCCACGCACCCAGCGTTGGCCGCCCGGGAATCTGGTTGCCCGTCTGAATGAACGTGATCGCCGGATCATGATTGATCGCTTCCGTCCACACCGTGTGCACGGTGGCGATGTCATCGGACATCGATCCCATCTTTGGCAACAGTTCGCTCACGTGCTTGCCACTGTCGCCGTGCTGATCGAAACGGAACATCGACGGAGCAATCGGAAACCGTGACTGCGACGCCGTCATCGTGGTCAGCCGCTGCCCCTTGCGAACGGATTCCGGTAAATCTTTGTTGTACCAATCGACCATTTTTGGCTTGTAGTCGAACGTGTCCAGGTGCGACGGTGCACCGGCCATAAACAACCAGATAACGCGCTTTGCCTTAGCCGGAAAGTGCTGATGTGAAGTCCCTGCCGAAGTGTTGCCGAAAGCCTCGTTACTGAGCATTCCCGCCAGCGCAGCACCGCCGAGCCCCTTCGCGCTCGTTCCGAAGAACTGTCGGCGGGTTTCGAGATTGATCCACTGATCGATGGGGTTGTTGTGCATCTGATTACTTATTCAAAAAGTCGTCACGATTCATCAGTGTGTTGGCTACCAGGGTCCATGCTGCCAGTTCGGTCGCGTCGAGCGTTTCGTCGGCCTTACTGTCGCCAACGCTGATCAGTTCCGTCGCGGCTTCCGGTTTGTCCTGAAACAGATTCCGGAAATCACTCGCCGCACTGGTCATGTCGGCCACGTCTGCGGGATGGGCTGGTCGGCTGAGCACCGCCTGCAGCATCCATTCGGCCCGTGATTGATCGTCGCTGCGTTGTTGCAGCGCGTGTTCCGCCAGACGCCGAGCCGCCTCAACAAACTGCGGATCATTCATCAGTACCAGCGCCTGAATGGGCGTGTTGGTGCGTTCTCGCCGAACCGTGCATTGTTCACGAGTCGGTGCATTGAAGGCGGCCATGGTTGGAGGAGGCGACGTGCGTTTCCAGAAGATGTACATGCTGCGGCGGTACAGTGCATCGCCGGAATCGCGTTTGTACTCGCGCGTGTTACTTCCCGTAATGGCGACGACATTCCAAAGCCCCGTCGGCTGATAAGGCTTGACGCTTGGGCCGCCCAGATCTCGCCGCAGCAGACCACTGACTGCCAGGGCCTGATCACGCAGAACCTCCGCATCCAGTCGCAGTCGAGGGCCGCGAGCAAAATAACGATTGTCCGCATCGGTAGCCAGTTTTTGAGGGCTGATGACACCACTCTGCGTGTAGGTCGATGACATCAGAATGAGCTTCATAATGTGGTTGATGTTCCAGCCGGATTCGACGAATTCCACCGCCAGCCAGTCCAGTAGTTCGGGATGCGAAGGACGATCGCCCATCACGCCAAAGTCTTCCGACGTTCGCACCAAACCCACACCGAAGACGGACTGCCACAGTCGATTCACCATCACGCGAGCCGTCAGTGGATGATCGGGATTCACCAACCAGCGAGCGAGATCCAAGCGCGTGGCCTGACGTGAAGTCGGTTCACCGGCCTTGTCTGTAAAACCATCGCTGTCGAAATTCAACACCGTCGGAATCCACGGACTCACTTCGTCTCGCTGTTGATCGTACTCGCCACGATCCAAAACCCACGCGCGAGCTGGACTGGGGCGTTCCTGCATCACCAGTGTCGTCGTCGATCGCGAATAGATGTAGTCGCGGCGCTGTTGCGTCGCGGCAAAACTTCGAATCCGAGACATCGATTCAGGTTTAACGGTCGCTCGATGGAATGATGCGACCAGCTGCTGTTGTGCAGTGGTAAGCGTGTTCCAATCGCCCTCAGATTTCAGCAGCGCGTTCAGGGTAAATTCCTGAGCCAGCAGTGACGTTTCTTCGTCCGGCAACCAACGTCGAAAGATGCGGATGTCGCTGAGCCCCGCGGTGGGCATGCGTGACGCGATTTTCAATGGGCCAGCCGGAGTTTCTACCGCAGCGCTGAGATCTTCTGAAGAATTTCGCAGCACTTCTGAGCGGCCGTTCACCAAAATGTTGATCGATGAATTCGACTGCCCGCCGGAATAGCGAATGCAGACGTGCTGCCACGATCGAGGCTTCAACGCCACTTCACCCGGCAACTGTGCACGGATTTTCTGGCCCGTGCCGTCGTTCCATTCGAACGTCAGTCCTCCCTGAGTGTTCCCGGCGATCTTCCAGCCGACCGCTTTCTTCTTCGCATTCTGAGTCGTGTAATCGAAGACAGTCGTCGACATCAGCCGTTCGGGAGTTCGATACCAAAAGCTGATGGTCAGCGGCTGGTCGGTGCGCAGCGCGGGCAGTTCTGCCGTAAGCTGCCCTTTCTCTCCGAAACGAACCCCACGTCGACCGGCAGGATGCTCAGTCGCCCATTCCGCCGTTTCCGGCAGCTTCAAAGCTTCGGCGCCTTCCGTCAGCGGCATCGACAGCACGAGATCGTCGGCGGATATCGGATTATGAACCTCACGATCACGAGACGGCCACCATGCGGCAACATCAACAGTGATCGCATCCACTTCGGTACGCAGCTTCGACCGCTCAGTGATCAGTTCGTCCCATTCTTTTTCGTATTCCGCCAACGGCAACGTCACAACGGGTGGAGTGTCCTTTTGGTTGCCGTCCATCGTTTGCGTCGTCGTGTTGTTAAAGAACGCACCCAGCTGATAGAACTCTCGCTGACTGATCGGATCGAATTTGTGATCATGACACACGGCACAACCGGCGGTCAGACCAAGAAACACGGTGGCCGTGGTTTCGACGCGATCCACCATGTACCGCACGTCGAGTTCCGCCGGGATCGCTCCGCCTTCGGATGTGGAGATATTGCAGCGACTGAAGCCCGTGGCAATCAGTTGATCGCGAGTCGGTTGCGGCAACAGATCGCCCGCGAGCTGTTCGACAACAAATCGGTCGAACGGCATGTTGGTGTTGAATGCTCGCACCACCCAGTCGCGATACGGCCAGATCTCCCGATAATTGTCCACATGCATTCCATGCGTGTCGCCATAACGCGCGGCGTCCAGCCAGTAACGCGCCCGATGTTCGCCGGCATGCTCTGACTTCAACAACTGATCAACATAAGCCCCCCACGAGGTGTCGGAGGAATCCGAAATGAACGCGTCCAGCATTTCAGGCGTTGGCGGCAAACCCGTCACATCCAGCGCCGCGCGACGTGCCAGCACATGACGATCGGCAGGACCGTTGGGCGTCAACTTCAGTGCGGCCAGTTTCTGCTGAACAAAGTCATCGATGGCATTCGTTGACCATGTCTTATCAATCGCGGGTTGAGGTACCGCCGGTCTGCTCGGTTTAATAAACGACCAGTGCTTCTGATATTCCGCACCACTATTGATCCAGCCGGCCAGGAGTTCTTTGTCTTCGGCGGTAAGCTTCCTGCGAGAATCCGGTGGGGGCATGACCAGTTCCGGATCATCACTGTTGATGCGAGCAATCAGTTCCGAACTTTTCGAATCACCAGCCGCGACGGCTCCGCTTTCGATCGCTGCGTCTCGAACATCGAGTCGCAGGTCTCCCTTTCGCCCTGCCGAATCCGGTCCGTGACAGGCGAAGCAGTGCTCCGACAGAATCGGCCGGATGTGTTCGTTGAAGCGAATGTCTGCCAGAGGAATCGCGTCGTCAGCTGCGGCGACGCGGAACGCAAGCGGAAGAACAAAGACGGCAATGAGGCAACAGCATCTCATGGAAAGCACCGTGGAATCGATTCAGGAGGGCAGAGAGGAGTCTCAACACGTCGGCGACGCACGATCCTCGCGGAGCTCTGATTGTACAACGGATGCGCTACCGCGTCGTGCTGGAATGGCGGGCCCAATTCAGAAGCATGACACGCTTCCCGTGTTTTTCACATGGTAAGCAAGTAGACTGATCGCGGACCCCCGTGTTCTTGGAAGGAACTTACATGCGTCGCTACGACATCGCACGAAAACTGCGGAACTCAGCATCCTCTGCCTTCGGACTACTCTTGGTTGTAGTGTCAGTCGCTCCCGCGTTCGCTGCCGACCGCCCCAATATCGTTGTCATCATGGCGGACGATTTTGGCTGGATGGATCTGCATTGCTACGGGAACGAACGGTTAGACACACCTAACCTGGATCGTCTGGCCGAACAAGGCATGCGGTTTACCGATGGCTACGCTGCCTCTCCCGTTTGCACGCCAACTCGCGCCGCAATGATGACAGGGCAATCGCCGGCTCGTCTCGCGATCACAAATCACGCGCCAGGCAATGGTGAGAACTTCCGCCTTCCCGGTTCCGATCTTCAGGCCGCTGAATGGTCAACCTTTCTTCCACTGGAACACGAAACGATCGCCGAACGCCTTCATGAAGCAGGCTACGCCACCGGCTTCGTTGGGAAGTGGCATCTCTCACACCGCAAGGGTCAGGACGAAAACGGCAAGTTCGAACCTCGCCTGCGTCCCGAACATCAGGGATTCGATCTCAACATCGGTGGCTGCAGTCATGGAGGTCCGCCGTCGTACTTTTCTCCGTACAGAATTCCAGCTCTCGAATCCGGCCCGAAGGGCGAGTACCTCCCGGAGCGACTGGCCGACGAGTGCATCAGTTTCGTGTCGGCCAACAAGGACAAACCGTTCTTTCTGTCGTGGTGGAATTACTCAGTTCATTACCCGTTCGAAGCCCCCGAGGATTTGATTGAAAAGTACAAGAAGCGAATCGGCCCCGGCATCAAAAACCCAACGTACGCCGCCATGATCGAAGGCATGGACCGCGCGATTGGGCGGTTTCTTAAAGAACTCGATACAGCTGGCCTCGCAGACAACACGCTCGTCATCTTCACGTCCGATAACGGTGCATGGGGAACCGATATGCGGCCACTTCGAGGTGAAAAAGGGCATCTGTGGGAAGGCGGCATCCGAGTCCCGTGGATCGCGCGATGGCCAGGGCATGTGAAGCCTGGCTCATTGAGTTCAACACCAATCATCAGCACCGATACCTATCCCACGATTCTCGAAGTCGCCGGACTGGAACCGAAGCCGGATAAGCTGCTCGATGGAGTCAGCATCGTCCCGGTCTTAAAACAAACAGGCGACCTTAATCGCGATGCACTGTTCTTCCATTATCCAAACTACGCGTTTCACAAACAGAATCGCCTTGGGAGTGCAATTCGAGAAGGTCACCACAAATTGATCCTGCGGTACGACGATGATTCGGTCGAACTCTACGACCTCGCCGCCGACATTGGTGAGAAAAACAACATGGCCAGCGAACAACCGGAACTGGCAAATCGCCTGCGAACTCGACTGGAAGCATGGCTGGAACAAAGCGGAGCCAAACTCCCGGTGCGAATCACGAATACAAACGAACAGCAATGACGACGCAACACTTCGTTTCTTTTGTGGTTACATCCGCTGCACAAATTTCGTTCCCAACAATTATTACATCTCTCTGGACCCATCTATGAAAATCTCGCACCTGACGATACTGGCTCTGTTCGGAATGGCGATGATGTCCCCTGCATCGGCGCAACCAAAGAAGCCGAACGTGTTGTTTCTGATAGCCGACGACCTGAACACCGCACTCAGCGGTTTCGGACACCCACAATGCAAAACACCGAACCTTGATCGCCTGGCAGAACGCGGCGTGAAGTTCGAAAACATGCACTGCCAGTATCCGGTGTGCGGCGCATCGCGTGCATCGATCATGTCGGGGCTGTATCCGTACACCAACCTGACGCTCGGCAACGAAGGCACGTTGCGAGGCAGCATGCCGGACGTGGTGACGCTGTCGCAGACGTTCCGCAACAATGGCTACTATGCCGCGCGAGTCAGCAAGATTTATCACATGGGAATTCCTTTTGAGATCATCGCCGGAACAGCAGAACGCGACGACCCACTTTCATGGGATCAAGCCTTCAACATCAAAGCTGCGGAACAAAACGCTCCCGGCGAATCGACGAACTGGTCACCAAAGGACAAAGGTTCACAGAGCTTCACCGGCGTCATCGCAACCGGCGGCGACAGTGATCACGCTGACGGCATGGCGGCCGATCGAGCGATCAAAATCCTGGACAACGTGAACGACAAGCCGTTCTTCCTTGCCGTGGGCTTTGTCCGCCCGCACGTTCCGTTGGTCGCGCCGAAAAAGTACTTCGACAGCTACGATCGAGACAAAATGGAAGCGCCAGTCGTGCCGGAAGAGGATCTTGACGATGTGCCCGGATTCATTCGCGGCTACAAAGCCAATGACACGACATACGGAGTCACTCCCGAACTGCACAAAGGACTTTTACAGGCCTACTACGCCAGCATTTCGTACATGGACGCTCAGGTCGGCCGAGTGCTTGACGCGTTAGAAGAAAAGGGATTGGCCGACAACACGATCGTCGTCTTCAGCAGCGATCACGGTTACCTGCTGGGACATCACCACAAGTTTCAGAAGCAGCACCTGTTCGAAGAAGCCACGCGAGTCCCCTTCATCATCAGCGTACCCTGGCTTCAAGACCAACACGGTCGCGGCACCAAAAAGATTACCGAACTGATCGACCTCTACCCAACGCTTACCGACCTCGCCAACCTTCCCGCCCCGGACACTCTACACGGCACAAGCCTGAAGCCTTTGCTGTCTGACACGAGCTCGTCCGCCTGGATAAAAGACCTCGCTTTCACCATCAGCCGTAGCGGCGGAGAATCCATCCGCACCCAGGACTACCGCTTTACTCAATGGGGCTTCGGCGAAAAGGGAATGGAACTCTACGATCTCATCAAAGACCCCGGCGAATTCACCAACCAGGCGACGAATCCCGAATACGCCGACGTCGTCAAGACGCTGAAGAAACAACTGCTCGGCAAACGCGAGGCGGCTGGATTTGAAAAGAACCGGGCTGCCATTCAGGCGACGGTGAAGTTCAGGAAGAAGAAGTAGCTCGCTCCCGGCCTAAAATGTTACTTCGCCTTCGATCAGTTCCAGCCAGTTACCTTCGGGGTCGCGGGCGTAGATGACTCCGAGTTTGCCAGCTGGTGTGTCTGAAAATTTCGGTTCTGTTTCGAAGCGGACACCGAGTTTCGTGAGTCGGTCATAATCTGCCTGCAGGTCATCAACGCTGAAGCACAGATGAGTTGTCCCGAACTGATGTTTGCCGAGATGGCCATCGGCTGCCGGCGGATCGATGTAATGCACGAGTTCGATTAAGTGCTTTTCACCAGGAAACCCCAGAAAGACGAGCGTCCGCCTGGCACCCGGGATGCCCGTGTGATTTCCGGTTAGCGGCGCGACGGATTCGATTTGACCGAGGATCTGCAGGCCGAAGGCTTCGCAATAGAACGTCTGCATTGCTGCGATGTCGTGAACAACAA
>CALFOL010000187.1 GCA_937919915.1 uncultured Planctomycetaceae bacterium | reverse complement strand
TCAGCAACCCAAAATACAACTAAACCAATATGCCAGGATCTGTTGCCACACCCGTGGCTCCCAGGGAATAGATGTCGGCTCGAATGTCGACCACGTGGCTGTCCAGCGCCTGTTCCGGGGCCATGTAGTCCAGTGTTCCCATGACCTGTCCGGTTATAGTCAACGCTTCCGGTTCGATCCCCGCTGTGCCAAGTGCCGCCAGTCCGAGATCCAGTATCTTCACGACCGGCGGACTGCTTTTAGGATCGGGCTCAACCAGCATCAAATTGCGCGGCTTGATGTCACGATGAACCATTTTCTGGTCATGAACATGCTGCAGCCCCATCGCTGCCTGGCGGACGAGTTCACACGCATCACTGATACGCAGCGGGCCGTGCGTTTTCGAAAGATTGCTGAGGTCTGTTCCCGGCAGGTATTCCATGACCAGATAGTGCCGATCATCCTGAACTCCGCCGTCTGTGGCCTGCACGATGTTCGGATGCGAAATACTGCCGACTGCCTTCATTTCTCGAAAGAAGCGACTGATCGCTTCCTGGTAGTCGGCTTTATGCAGCACTTTGAGCGCGACAATTCTGCCGAGGTGAATGTGTTTCGCTTTATAGACGACTCCCACACCGCCAGCGCCCAGTTTGGCGATCACTTCATAGGGGCCGAGTGTCTCGAATTCGTCCGCTGCAGCCTGCCTCGCGGATTCAGCATTGAAAACATGCGGATTGACTGCCCGAACGATTTTTTCGACTGCTTCCTGACATTTCGCCTCAAGAACATATGGGTCCTGATCCCCGGATGAGTGTTCCGCCAACAGTGCCGGGACCACACCCGACAGTGTTTCCAAAGTCTGTACGCAGATCGTGCAGTCTTCGACGTGGCCTTCGATTTCTCCAATTTCCACTGAACTCAGCAGTTCACCGTCCATAGGAGGCCGGACGAGTTTGGTTCGGGCATTTGCCCATAGTGCGGCAGTCTCAACAAAACGTTGAAGCGGAAACGGAAACGGAAAAACTCTGTTGCCCAATTGTGTTTGAAAAAGTCTTACAGCTCTTTCGAATCTGCCACAAAGGAGCAGTTCGTCCCTGTCTATTCCAGCAAATCACCAAGTTCCAGCCGCAAGTACTTTAGCACTCGACACTTTGCCGTGTAGACAGACGCCACGGAGATTCCCAATTCGGCGGCCACGTCGGTTGGCTTGTCGCCGACCATCGCCAGCCGCCAGAAGATTTCCCAGGTCTGTTCCGGAAAATCTGATCTGATCTGATCAACTGCAACGCACGATTTGCCAGGGCTTCGGTCACCTCCCTGGGCATCGGCGCCGTCGCCTTCGGCTCTTGCTGACTCCACAGAATTTGTGCATCAGTCCCACCAGTTGCATGTGGTTCAGTGGCTGTGCGACGATGATGTTCGCGTAGCTTGTTGCGGACGATTCCCCACAGCCAGCCTCGGAAAGTCGCTCCAGCTCGGGTTTGATCGTAGCGTTCAAGCTGGGATGCCAGAACGGCGAAGACCTCCTGAGTCACATCGCACGAATCCGAATCCTGAAGACCGGAACGACGAGCCCAGCTATAGACGAGTGGTCCATACAGGTGCGAAAACCGCTCCCAGGCTGCCACGTCAAGGCGGCGAACGCGGCTAAGCAGACTTAAGGATGTGCTGATCTCAGAATTGACGGAGTGATTCATTCAGAACGCCCAAGTACGTCGTTTCAGCCTGATTGCACTGTCGATGACGCACAACTTGAAACATCGGAAATTGTTGGGCGGATTCTGAGTCTATCTGCCTCCGCTTTGGATGAATGCCTGAGCCAGCTGGGCGGCCGTTTGACCATACGTGGCCTGGACGGCTCGACCTGCGTTTCGCTCGGTTTGTAGCGCGCCGGCCAGTTCCTTCAGTTTGGGCATGCCGCCACGCGTAATCAGGAACCTGGTTAACAGCATCCCCACGGCGCCAACTTCTTCCGGAGCAAAGGTGCCATCGTCGAATAGTGTTGCCGGGTTACTCACAGTCGCCAGAGACTGCGCCGCTCTTTGCGGAATCGCTCTTATGAACGGTGAATCGGCCGCGGCGCCCGCTTCCAAAAGGCCGAATCCCTGCTGCAGCCAATCCGGCAGAGCGGACCCGCTGCGGGACAGGTAGGCCTGAGCTAACAGCGAGCTCAGAAGTTGTTTTGCGTTTTGCGAATCGGCACTGTCAGTGTCACCGACATCATGCATCGCGATGTAAGCGGTTTCGAAGTTCGGCGAAATCGACGTATGCCCGGAAATACTGGCTGGAGTTCGTCGTCCATTCATGAGGACGGTATTGAATTCCTCGTAGTCGAATCGGGTTTTCGAGACGAATACGGCCAGGCGTCCACGCCATGGTTTTTCATCGCCGGGCAGTTTGTACTTCGACGTCAGAGCGGTCACTTGTTCTTCGCCCCATTTGGCGACTTCGTCCAGCCGGCTTTGCGCTGCGTTTCCGTATACGTACAGGTTTTCTGTGGCTACTGAAGTGGCTTCTTCTCGCGGGGCGACGCGCTTCCACAAAGATTCCGCCTGTTCGATGCGTCGTTTGGAAAAGTCAGTGTCGGACATGGCTGCCAGTTTCGCTCGTTCCAGATCTGCTTCAGTTGGCACCAGGCCTCGCAATGGAGCTTTCGGATCGGTTCCGTCGAAGTGAGCGCCTTCTTTGATCCATTTTTCGAGTGCCTTCGCCTGCGACTGCTTGATAGCTGTCTGGTTACCCGCTGGCATCTTCAACGGTTTCTGTCGCAGCACAAGGTCTATGATGTAGCTGCTGTCCGGATCGCCGGGAACAATCGTGCTGCCGGTGTCGCCATCTGTGAGCAGTTGCTCGAAGGTTGTCATGTTGTAGCCACCTCGCGGATTGTTGCCGCTGTGACATCTCGTGCAGACATTGACCAGCATGGGGGCAACGTCATTCTTAAAGGAAACGGTTTCGGTGCCATCCGCCATGACGACCTTGACCGGCGGCTTCGGGGCCTTTTTTTCGACCATCGAATCTCCGATAGCGGCCTGCATGTCTTCACCGTCGAAGGCAGCTCCGCCTGCGATCCAGCGACCGATGATGCTGATCTGATCATCAGTAAGTTTCTCGCCGCGTTTTGGCATTCGGGCCGGCGCGTCGGCGGGCGCCATGATTCTGGCGATGATGTGGCTGTTATTCGGATTGCGCGGCAGTAGCAGCGGGCCTGTTTGGCCACCCTTGCCCATGTTGGCGTATGTGTCCAGTCGCAGTCGGCCGGATTGCTGATCCTCACCATGGCAGCCAATGCAGCGTTCTTTGATGATGGGAGCCACTTCTTTTTCGAAGCTGACCGGGATGGCATTCTTTGCCCTTTGAAGTGCAACCTTCAGAGCTGTATAGCTGCGATCACGTTCGTCAGTCGCAATATTCAGTTCTTTAATGCGATCTTCTATCTTCTGAATAATTGACCTGGCTTCTTCGATTTCCTTTTTGCGAACCATGCTCGCGACGGGGCGGAGTTCGCTGGTGAGGCCAGTGAGTTCCTTCTTGACTTGATCATCCAGTGCGGCATCGACGGATGTCGACATGCCAAAAACGCAGGACAGAACAAGCAGGCTTTGAATCAGAAATCGCATGGTTCAAATGGCTCGGATTGTGGGCGGGAAGTCTTGTGTGTCACGGCGAACGCTATGTGTTGGAATCATAACGCGCCAAGGCCCCGGAATGTTCGGCAATTTTGCTGACGAGGGGCAGGTTCTGACCACGGAAACCACGGAATAGCCGGAAAAATGGATTTCTGTGACTGTGACCCTTCCGTGTCTTCTGTGTTTTCCATGGTTTGCATAGCATGAGCGGCTCGCAGTTGTGCGGTCCGACGCAGTTGTGAGTCTGTTAAGAACAGTCCCGAATTAAGTTCCGTAGCGAAACTCGTCGAGAGTTTTGGCGCCGGGGAAATCCAAAAGTCTCGACGACTTTCGCTACGGAGAAATCGGGAACTGATTTGGAGACGATTCCTTAGACAGTCGACGTGCAATGTCTCAGTGACATTCAAATTGACAGCCGGATGAGCAAGCGAGTCGCTTACTCTACGGTGCTCCGCCTATTTCTCTTCCGGCTGGCGAAAAAACCGCTTGCCTTTGAGTTCAAACCGGGGCAATTCTCCGGGGGCGGCCAGCGTGACTTCGCAGGCGAAGCCGAGACGTTTGCGAAGTGCGTCGGTGACGATCGTTTGCAGGCCTTCTGACAGAGCTTCCGTGGTTGGTTCGACGGTGATGCAGAGTTCATGCATCGCTCGTACTGTTTTGACGTCAATGCGGAATTCCGCGACCGCATCGATTTCTCGCAACACGGCTTCGACGCTGGAAGGAAACACGTTGTTGCCGCGAACCGTCACCATGTCATCAGACCGTCCCAGAATTCCGCCAGCCAGCCACAGCAACTGTCGCCCCGTGGGATCTTCATCCGTGCTGGCTTTCACGAGGTCTCGTGTGCGATAGCGAATCAACGGCGAACCAAACCGTCCGAGATTCGTGATCAGCAGTTCTCCGACGTCACCCGGTGTGACCGGTTCCAATGTTTCCGGATCGACGATTTCGGCAATGGCTTCTGATTCCAGCAGATACATGCCACCGGATCGATCTGCGCTTTCGACGCCCAGTGACGCGATTTCTGTCATGCCCCAGTGGTCGATCACATGGGCGTCCCACGCAGATTCCATGCGAGCTCGCGTGGCAGGAATCGCGCCGCCGGGTTCACCGGCAACGATCAGCATACGGACGCTGGATTCTTTGAGGTCGATGCCTTCCTGTTCGGCAACTTCAGCCATTCGCAAAGCGTATGTCGGTGTGCAGCAAACGACTGTCGCTTCATTTTCGATCATTGCCTGCAAGCGGATCGTGGTCGACATCCCGCCGCCTGCGATCACGAAGTTCCCCAGTCGAGACGCTCCTTCGAAGGCCGCCCAGAATCCGATGAAGGGGCCAAACGAAAACGGGAAGAACAGACGGTCGTGTTTTTCCAGACCGGCGAGCAGATAAATCTGTCGCCAGCATTCCATGATCCAGTTCCAGCTGTCCGCTGTGTCCATCCAACGCATTGGACGACCCGTGGTCCCGGACGTTTGATGCAGTCGCGTATATGCTGTGGATGGATACGACAGGTTGGCGCCGTATGGCGGCTGCTGGGCCTGGGAATCGACGAGTTCCTGCTTGGTGGTGAGGGGCAGTTTGCGAAGATCTTCCAGCGTGCGGATTTCGTCGACCTTGATGTCCGCTGCTTCGAACTTCGAATTGTAAAAGCGGTTGCGAGGAATGATGGTTTCCAGCATTTCGGTCAGGCGACGCGTCTGGATCTGTTCGATCAGTTCACGACTCTTCCAGACATCTTCGATCGTTTGATCCACGTGTGGTTCCGTTGTTTTAGCGTTGGCGAGTCTCGGGCGTCAGTCCGAGGTTGTTGATGAGTTGTAAGCGAAGTCCGAAGGGACAACGCCGCGAAGGATTTTAGAAAGTAAAAACGATGTTCGATAGTTGATGCGATCAATTGGTGCGACCTTTGTCACTAAGCAGGAATTCCTTCAATGATGCTGTGCTTCGTGCCACCAAGAATCGAACCGACCGTAATGACTGCGGGTTCCAGCGGCTTGATTTACCGCTGCTGCCTAAGTGGAAAACGCCAGTTTCGTTGTTTGGGCTTGAAAACACAGGCCCTTTGCGACACAACAGGTCATTGGGTGGCACGTCTTCGAAGAAAGCGTGTCGCGCAGCGATCGGAAGCTGCTCACACACTTTCACAAACAGTTGATGCGTTCCTGTTATAACACCCGCAGGGCCGATTTCCGACGGCTTCGCCGCACAACTTCTTCGAAGATGTGCCACCCTGTTTATTCACTTTCGCGAAAAACTGGCGCTGCTGCCTAAGTGGAAGATTTATTGTTCCTCCTTCGTTGAGGTGTGTTGTGAACCGATTATTCATTGTTGCTGCCTGCTCTGTCGTTGTCTGGTTCCTGCCATCTCACACCGCTGCAGAAGAACCCCGCACAGGCTTTGAGTGCCGGTTTGTTGGCACGCCGATCGTCATTGATGGAACGGCCGACGAACCAGGCTGGCAACACGCAGACGTCATCGACAACTTCTATCTGCCGTGGCTCCAGGAAGACGCTCATCCGGCCCAAGCAGCGACCCAGGCCCGGCTGTTGTGGGATCGAAAGTTCCTCTACTTCTTCGCCCGGATGGAAGACGATGATCTGTTTGCGGACATCACTGAACACGACGGTAGGACGTGGGACAATGATGTGTTCGAAATGTTCTTCAAGCCGGCAAAAAATAAATCCGGGTATTTCGAATTTCACGTGTCAGCGGCCGGCACGGTCATGGACGTCTTTCTGCCGAAGCGTGGCGACGGGAAATTCAAAGAACATCTTGTCGACGGTGACTTTCACATCGAATCGAGCGTCGTCAGCAACGGTACATTGAATGTGCGAACAGACACCGACCAGGGGTGGGCCGTTGAAGGACGAATTCCGTGGCACGATTTCATGAAGGCCGGAGGTCGTCCGGTCATTGATGAAGAGTGGACGTTTGCCCTGTGCCGCTACGATTATTCTGTCAACGTTGTCGATCCGGAGCTGTCCACCTGTGCACCGTTGAAGTCGCTCGACCACGCCGACTTTCATCACTACGAAGACTTCGCCAGCCTGAAATTCATCGGGCCACAACGACGGGACCTTTCGGCGGAAGTCGCAGACGTCCGATCTGATCGTTTGATGATGATGAGGCAGAATTGGCGAAACGTCGAGTCAAAGATCACAGGCTCCCCGGAACCACCACTCCCTTATGTTGCACAGCGAGCCTATCCGCAACTCTCGCTGGCAGCACCGATCTTTGCGATCAACGAACCGGGGTCTCGCCGGTTGCTGTTTATTCAGCAGGGAAAGGTTTCGGTGACGGGCGAAGATCCGAGCAGCGGTGAATTCTCGGCGCTGTACGAATTTCCCAAGGGAGCCATTGTCTACAGTATTGCCTTCCATCCGAACTATGCGGACAACGGTTACGTTTACGTCGGTTGGAATGGCAAACGTGAAGGCGACGGAGAAAAGTACAGCGTGATTACTCGACTGACGCTTGAACAGGCAACGCAGAGCGTCGATCCCAATTCGGCACTCGACATCATCTCGTGGGCCTCAAACGGGCACAACGGAGCAGCTCCGGCCTTCGGCCTTGACGGAATGCTGTACGTCACAAGCGGCGATGGCACGAGCGATTCTGACACCAATTTGACCGGGCAGGGGATGGATCATCTGTTGGCCAAAGTGCTCCGCATTGATGTCGACCATCCCGACGATGACAGGCCGTACAGTGTCCCTGATGACAATCCGTTTGTCGGACAAAAAGACGTTCGACCGGAAACGTATGCGATTGGAATGCGAAACCCGTGGCGGATGACCGTTGATTCCAAAACAGGCGATATTTGGGTTGGTAACAACGGTCAGGATTTGTGGGAGCAGGTTTATCTTGTCAAGCCGGGCGATAACTTTGGCTGGAGCGTGTATGAAGGCAGTCACGTCTTCTACGCAAACCGCAAACTGGGGTCGGCGCCGCTCACCAAACCGACGCTGGAACATCCTCATTCGGAAGCTCGATCGCTGACTGGCGGTGTCGTCTACTATGGCGAGCGGTTCCCCGATTTGCAGGGTGCTTATATCTATGGTGATTATTCGACGGGCAAAATCTGGGGGGCAAGGATTGTCGAAGGGCAGGTCGCCTGGCATCAGGAACTCGCTGATACCGCACTGCAGATTTCGGCATTTGTCATCGACGCGGACGGAGAACTGCTCATTGTTGATCACAACGCGAAGGAAGGCGGTTTCTATAAACTGCAGCCAAACGACACGGAGTTAAGTCCTGATGACTTTCCACGAAAGCTCAGCGACAGCGGATTCTTTACCGCCATAGAAGGCCATCAGACACATCCCGGTTTGATCCCTTATTCGGTGAACTCGCCATTGTGGTCGGACGGGAGCTTTAAGAGCCGGCACATCTATATTCCTGCGGAAACCGAATCCAACGGTGAATCGAATCCAACGCAAATCAACTTCCAGACAAGCAGCAGTTGGGACTTTCCCGACGGAACGGTGGCCGTGAAGTCTTTCGGACTTGAAGATCGTGTGGGAGACGCGAATTCACGGCGCTGGATCGAAACGCGTTTCCTGACACGTCAGCAGGGCGAATGGGGCGGCTATTCGTATGCATGGAATGCAGACCAGACTGAGGCCGTGCTGGTTGAGAAAGAAGGTCGCGACGCAGTTTTCGCGGTGACTGATGCAGACGGCCAGCAGCGCGAACACAAATGGCGGTTCCCGAGTCGCACGGAATGCATGGTCTGTCACAGCCGGGCGGCGAAGTTTGTGCTTGGCCTGTCTTCGATGCAGCTCAATCGCGAACATGACTATGGCGGCGTAAAAGCGAATCAGCTGGACGTCTTTGAATGGCTGGGGCTGCTGAATGTTAACTGGAAGTCCGATCTGGAGACCGCACTGAAAAAGGAGTTGTCCGTGGACGAAGCCGCTAAAGTTCAGGCACAGTTGAAAGTGGGCGGTGGGCAGCGCTCAGTCGCCAAAACAACCATGCTGGCTCGTGCCGGGAAACACTATGATCGTCTGGCCGATCCATATGATGAAGCGGCCGATATGACACTGCGAGTTCGTTCGTATCTGCATTCCAATTGTGCTCAATGTCATATCAACGCAGGAGGCGGCAATGCTCAGATACAGTTGGACATTGCGACAAATGTTGACAAGGCGAAACTGATTGATGTCGCTCCACTGCACGACAAATTTGGAAAACCCGATGCACGGCTGGTCGCGCCGGGTTCGCCTGAACGGTCAATTCTGCTCCATCGGCTGTCAATCCGCGGTCGAGGTCAGATGCCTCAACTGGCAACCACGATCGTCGATCAGCGAGCGGTGGATCTGGTCACACGCTGGATTTCGGAGTTACCTCAGAAGGAGCCGTCGGCACCGGCTGCATCGCCGTGAATCAAATCAAAGAGACCTGACCGACCTGCCCCCTGGTACGCTCTCACGGTGGATGTGATGGCGGCGAAGAAATGTAAACGCGGCGCGAAGCCGATACTCGAAATGGACAAAGTGCGCGGCAGATGCTTTCCGTGCGTCTAAACCTGGTAATTGAAAGGGCGTCGCATATACTGGTACCACACCACCCGCCCACTCTGCTCTGTCCGGGTCAATACCATGAAGTCGCCTTTCCGTCATCCTGACACCATTCGGAAACGAGTCTGCAGCAGCCGCTCAGGAAAAGTCGCTGCAAAACCAGCAGAACGCTATTGCCGCAATAAAGGACGTCGGAGGACGTATTCAGTTTGATGCATCAGGCCGTGTGAAAAATGTCACTCTCAGCAGCAGAGTTTTACCCAATGTGGGGCTGGATCAATTACAGCCGTTGACAGACATGCAATCACTGAGGCTTTACTCTCACACGGATGCAGGCCTGTTGCATCTGAAGGACTTAACAAACCGGCGAACGCTGCACCTTAACGGCGACTACGACGGTTCCGGACTGGTACACCTGCGGGATCTGAAGAGCTTGAGGCTGTTGAGCCTCGGTGGCAAATTTAACGGATCCGGTCTGGAGAATTTATCAGAGTTGAAGAATCTGGAGAATCTGCGGATCGTCAGTGGCTCTTTCAACGGCGCCGGATTGGAACATCTGCAGCGGCTGAAAGGTCTGAAAAGTGTAACCCTCGGCGGCAACGTCCCGGATACGGCGCTGCTAAACCTAAAGGGACTGCCAAATCTGCAACATCTTAATCTGGGTGGCAACATTTCGGATGGTGTGTTGAAACACCTGCCAGAGCTGAAGAACCTCC
>CALFOL010000186.1 GCA_937919915.1 uncultured Planctomycetaceae bacterium | reverse complement strand
ATCATCACCCAGCAGAAAACACCGCCGAACCGTGCGATTCATGACATGAACGATCGCCACTTCGTCCGCCCCAAACACCTCAGCACGAGCCAACCGAGCCATCAAAACGCCCTCCCCAAAACTACGTCAACCAATACCACAAAATGTGACAACTCAGCAGCCGCTGTCAACAAAGATGCTGTGTCCCCGATGATCGCACGTTGATCGCACAAGCGCATGTTTGAGCAAACCTGCCGCGTGCCGCTGCGAACACCTTGTCCTGGATTTTCGCCAGGACAACACAGAGTTCAATTCCATGCCAGCACGCCAAATCTTCAGCCAACCTCGACTGCGAAACCGAAACAACCTCCACAATTCTGCTCAGCAGATATTGCTTCATGATGTCACGAGTCATGCCGCATAGTCGGTCAGCTGAGCACACGAATACTCGCATGGTGAATTCACTTTAACAACGCGTGAACCCGCGATCACTGACACGGGAGTCTTGCGACACGCACCCGGATCCTGAGGTCCGTGATCCGGACCTCCTTTCGCCATCCACGACCGCCGAAGCCAGCAGCTTCTGCCGCCACATAGAAGGAACCGCCCCGCTGCTCAGTCTAATCTTAAAAATCTTTGGCATTTTCACCTTGACGTCCGTGTTGGAAGTGTTTGAATACGCGCGCCGCGATGGTAGCAGTTGATCGGCCCGCTTTTGAGCCGTGACTTGGTTGTTGGCCGCCGGCATCTCAAAGGAAGTCCAGGATGAATTTAGAGTATGACGGGGACGATCAATCCGGTGATGCGTTCTCTGCGGACGACGAACCTCCGGGACCCGTGCGAAGGTCCCGGCCTTCGCCAGAACCCCAATTTTCAGCATTCACAAAGACAGCCAGCACCACGGCTGTCGCCCCGCCTCCTCCGAACGCCAGGGCAAAGTTCAACAGCAAAAACGGAAGACCGGTTGCGGCGGCCCTGCCGGTGATTCCCGTTGCTGCCAGTGCCAGCACGGTAGAGACCGAGGAACGCAAGTCACACTTGGCGACGCTGCAGCCTCCCGGGCCTCGCCGTCTGTCTCCCGTCAGCCCCAAGTCGAAAGCCTTCCGTCGTCGCTTCTTTCCGGATGCCACGGAAAGCCAGTGGAACGATTGGCGCTGGCAGTCTCAGCACCGCATTCGCAAGCTGGAACATTTCGAACGCATTGTGACGCTTTCCGATGACGAACGAGCTGCTCTGGTCCAGGGCGGAACCATGCTGCCGGTGGGTATTACGCCGTACTACATGAGCCTGCTGGATCCGGAAGATGCTCAGCAGGGACTGCGTCGAACCGTCATTCCCACGACCAATGAGTTTGTTCGGACACTTGGTGAAGCCGACGATCCGCTGGGCGAAGACAGTCACAGCCCGGTTCCGGGACTCGTGCATCGGTATCCCGATCGAGTCCTTTTGCTGCCGCTGGACTTCTGTTCCACCTATTGCCGCTACTGTACTCGTTCGCGAGTCGTCGGGCACGGCGAAATGGTACCGAATCAGCAGCGGCTGGAGAAGGTGTTCAACTATCTGGAGAACACACCTCAGGTCCGCGACGTCCTGGTATCCGGCGGCGATGCTCTGGCGTTAAGTGACGACAAACTGGACTGGATTCTGGGACGACTGCGGTCGATTCCGCACATTGAATTCGTCCGCATCGGCACCAAGATGCCCGCCGTACTGCCTCAGCGAATTACTCGTGATCTGGTGAAAATTCTGCGGAAGTATCATCCGTTGTGGATGAGCG
Organism: uncultured Planctomycetaceae bacterium; assembly: GCA_937919915.1. GTDB lineage: Bacteria > Planctomycetota > Planctomycetia > Planctomycetales > Planctomycetaceae > Fuerstiella. The sequence goes on along the minus strand of CALFOL010000186.1, from coordinate 8,081 downwards.
TCCACTATCTGCATCCCGATGAATGCACTTCGGAATCAAAGCAGGCCTGCGAACGTCTGGCCGATGCCGGCATTCCGCTGGGTGCTCAGACGGTGCTGCTGAAAGGCGTCAACGACAGCGTCGAGACGATGAAGCAGCTGGTTCACAAACTGCTGCTGATGCGAGTTCGCCCCTACTACCTGTACCAGTGCGATCCGATCAGCGGGTCGGCTCACTTTCGAACACCGGTCAGCAAAGGCCTGGAAATCATCGAAGGACTGCGCGGTCACACCACGGGCTATGCGGTGCCGACCTATGTGATTGACGCTCCCGGCGGCGGCGGAAAAATTCCTCTGCAGGCCAACAGCGTCGTGGGACGAGATGGCGACTTTCTTGTGCTGAAGAATTTCGAAGGCAAGGAGTTTCGTTATCCGGATCCTTTGGGTGACACGACTGTTTTATGAGCGTCATCACCGAAGAATTCCTGTGCGCTCGCTGCGCCCGTCATCAGAAGACGTGCTGTCAGGAAACGGATATTTTTGTCACGCTCGGCGATGTGCAGCGCATCGCCGAGCATACCGAGCATACCGGGCGATCGGATTTCTCTGAGTTCCGATCGGCCAGTGATCCTGTGTATCTGGATCAGGACGATGATCCAACATGGCAGCAGCACGTGTTCCGCAGCGATGGAACTCGGCGAGTCCTGAGGCAGCAACCCAACCGCGACTGCACGTTTCTGGGTGAACGTGGCTGCGTTTTGCCTTTGGAAACTCGGCCGCTGATCTGTCGTCTGTACCCGTTTGATTACACGGATGCCGGCGTTAAGCCGGAGCCGGCTGGAGGCTGTCCCGTGCAACTGCTGCGTCCAGCCCAGGTGCTGCTGGAAACACTGGAGATGCGTTTCGATGATGCTCATCGCTGGCACGAACAGTTGTATCGTGAATTGCAGCAGGGATAACGTTTGACCTCGTGAGCCGTCGGCTCACATACCCTCCCCCCAACCGTCTCATGCACATTGGCTTAACCTACGACCTTCGCGACGAATACCTGGCCGCGGGCTACAGCGAAGAAGAGACCGCGGAATTCGATCGAGCGGACACGATCGATTCCCTCGAATCGGCTCTGCGCGAACTGGGGCACGAAACGGATCGTATTGGGAATGCGAAGCAGCTCATCCAGCGACTCGCCAGTGGCGATCGTTGGGATCTGGTGTTCAATATCTGTGAAGGTCTGAAAGGTGCGGGGCGAGAGGCTCAGGTGCCCGCCATTCTGGAAGTCTTTGATATTCCGGGAACATTCTCCGATCCCTGCGTCATGGCCGCCTGTCTGGACAAAGGCATCACCAAAGCCATCGTCAGCCACGCCCGATTGCTAACGCCTCGTTATGCCGTAATTTTTTCTCAGGACGAGCTGAATGATTCCTGCAGCGGGATGTCCTTTCCAATGTTCGCCAAGCCGATTGCTGAGGGCACCGGCAAAGGTGTTTCACCGGCGTCAAAGGTTACCACTGGCGAAGAACTGGCGGACGTTTGCCAGCAGTTGCTGGATCGTCATCATCAGCCGGTGCTGGTGGAAGAGTTCCTGCCCGGGCGAGAATTCACCGTCGGCCTGCTGGGAACCGGACCGGCCGCGCGAGTCCTGGGGACTCTGGAAATCGTGCTGCTGAACGATGCCGAACCGGACGTGTATTCCTACGTCAACAAGGAACGCTGTGAAGAACTGGTGGAATACCGGCTGGTCCATGCGGACAAGGATCCACGGGTCCAGGCGGCCGAAAAACTGGCTCTGGCGGCGTGGAAGACACTCAACTGTCGAGACGGAGGCCGCATCGATCTGCGCTGTGATGCCATAGGTCGGCCTCAGTTCATTGAAGCGAACCCTTTGGCTGGCCTGCATCCGCTTCATTCCGATCTGCCGATGCTGGCCACAGCGGTGGGCATGCCGTATGTTGAACTGATTCGCAGTATCGTTGATTCCGCTGGTCAGCGCTGTGCGGCAACGTCGCGGAAAGTTCAATAGTGAACATCGTTGTGCTGTATAACGATCCCGACACAGACGCGACGGTGGAAGACCTGGACGTACTGGTTCAGCGAGATGCCGTGATGGAAGCTCTGCAAAGGCAGGGGCACACGGCAACGCCGCTGGGTTGTACTTTGAATCTTCAGGCGGCTCAGCAGCAGTTGCGGGAACTGAAACCGGACATCGTCTTCAATCTGGTGGAAGCGCTGGGCGGCACCGATCGCCTGATGTCCGCCGCGACGTTGTTGCTGGAATCGATGAACATCCCATTCACCGGAGCCCGCACATCTGCCATCCTGACCACGTCCAACAAGCCGGTCGCCAAGCAGAGAATGCGGTCAGCAGGAATCCCGACGCCTGACTGGCGAGTCACCAACAGCGTAATATCCGACACACCGGTTCAGCCGTGTCGCTGGATCGTGAAGCCCATCTGGGAACACGCTTCGCTGGGCATGACGGACGACGCCGTGATCGAAGTCGCCAGTGATTCCGAAGTGATCGCCGCACTGCAGTCGCGGAGCACGGCCACCGGTCGTCCGCACTTCGCGGAACAGTTCGTCGAAGGGCGGGAATTCAATCTGTCGGTTCTGGCCGGACAAGTGCTGCCGCCAGCCGAGATCGATTTCAGTTCATTCCCTGTCGACAAGCCTCGCATTGTCGGCCATTCGGCCAAGTGGGATGCAGATTCATTCGAATACCATCAGACACCTCGCAGTTTCGATTTCTCAACGTCAGACAGTCCGCTGCTGGAACATTTGACGCGGATTGCCGAACAGTGCTGGAAAGTGTTCGAACTGCAGGGCTATGCGCGAGTCGACTTTCGAGTTGACTCGGCCGGTCAACCGTGGGTTCTGGAAATCAACGCCAACCCCTGCCTGTCGCCCAACGCCGGTTTCGCCGCCGCGCTGGATCGAGCCGGGATCTGTTATGAAGATGCGGTGCGGCAAATTATTGAAGACGTATGAGGCGCCAGCGTGACTGCACAGAATAGACGATACGGATTAGTTTGTGTTTCAAGGGGTTCACTGTGTTTCTTATCCGACGAATTTATGACAGCGTGCTGCCCGTCAATCAGGCGGCGGTAAAGGACGTTCGGCGGATCTTTGAGGCTCAGTTTCCGGATGCTCCGGTTTCGGACATCGAACACCTTGCCGACCGCCTGCAAAACCCGTTCAAAAAGCGATTTCGAACGGTTCTGTACGTTGCTGAGAACTCACGCCATTCCGTAACGGGCTTCGCGATCGTGCTGCATGAACCGGTACTGAAGTTTTGCTATCTTGATTTCCTGGCAGCGGGCAAAGACGTGCCCGGCCGGGGCGTAGGAGCCGCCCTGTACGAATTCGTCCGCGACGAAGCCGTCAGCCTGGCTGCCAACGGACTATTCTATGAATGCCTTCCGGATGACCCTGATCGCTGCCAGGATCCAAAGATCCGCAAACTGAACGCGGCTCGACTGCGTTTTTATGAAACCTATGGCGCGTGCCCGATTGTCGGGACAAAATATCACCTGCCTGTTCCGGATGGCACTGCCGACAATGTGCCGGATCTGGTCTGGGACTGCCTGGACAAAAAGCCCGTGTTACCTGCGAAGGCGGCTCAGGAAGTTGTGCGAGCCATCCTGGAACGAAAGTACAGCGACCTGTGTCCACCAGCCTATGTCAAAGACGTGGTGCAGTCCTTCAACGACCCGATTCAACTGCGAGAGCCTCGATACGTTCGTGCACCGTTCGAACGCCGACTCGCCACGCCGCGTTCGCCGGAACTGATTGCCGTGACCGTCAATGACAAGCACGATATTCATCACATCAAGGAACGCGGCTATGTGGAATCGCCCGTGCGGATCAGCGCCATCATTGGAGAACTCACCAACAGCGGAATGATCGAAACCATTCCGGTGAAGGAATATCCCATGAAGCATATTCTTGCTGTCCATGACGCCGAACTGGTGAACTATCTGAAAGCGGCATGCGAATCGGCGCCGGTAGGGAAATCTATTTATCCGTACGTCTTTCCCATCCGCAATGCGACGCGCCCGCCGAAGGACCTCAGCGTGCGTGCCGGTTACTTCTGTATCGACACGTTTACCCCCATCAATCGCAACGCGTTTCCGGCGGCCAAACGAGCTGTAGACTGTGTCTTAACTGCCGCGGATACTGTGCTGAATGGTCGACGAATTGCTTATTCGCTCGTACGTCCTCCAGGACATCACGCCGAACGGCGTTCGTTTGGCGGCTTCTGCTACTTCAGTAATTCCGCCATTGGAGCTCAGCATCTCAGTCAGCACGGCAAGGTGGCCATTATTGATGTAGACTACCATCACGGAAACGGTCAGCAGGATATCTTCTACGATCGATCTGACGTTTTGACCGTGTCCATTCACGGTGACCCGGATTTCGCCTATCCCTACTTCACCGGGTTTGCCGATGAAAAAGGCATTGGCGAAGGCGAAGGTTTCAACGTGAATATCGTCCTTCCGGAACAGCAGAATGGTGAACAGTACCGAAAAGCTCTGAACACCGCGTTGAAGATCGTTCGTGGTTTTCGCCCCGATTTTCTGGTGATCGCTCTGGGGCTTGATCCGGCCAAGGGAGATCCGACCGGCACATGGTCGCTGACGGCGAAGGATTTTGAAGCCAACGGTCAGCTGCTGGGAAGTCTGGGGCTGCCGACTCTGGTCGTCCAGGAAGGTGGCTATAAGACTCGTACACTGGGCCAGAACGCCACATACTTTTTCCGAGGACTCAGGAACGCCGTCCATGACGCATGGTAAAGAAGTCAAATCGCCGTCTCAGTGGACATTGCGGTACGACGTGAAGCCGGAAGATCGCGAAGCTGTACGGGGCATTGTTCAGGATACGGATTTTTTCCGTCCGGATGAAGTCGATGTCGCCGTGGAACTGGTCGACGAACGACTGCTGAAAGGCGATGCGTCCGGATACCATTTTGTCTTTGTCGAGATATCCGGCCAGATCGCGGGATATGCGTGTTATGGTCCGATTGCGTGTACTTTGGGAAGCTTCGACCTGTACTGGATTGCCGTTGATCCCCAGTATCAGGGCCATGGCATCGGGCGGCAGCTGATTCTGGAATCGGAACGCCGGATTCGGGAACAGAACGGCCGACTGGTGTATATTGAAACCTCCGGCCGCCCGCAGTATTCATCCACGAGAATCTTCTACGAGCGGTGCGGCTATGAAGTAGTCGCCGTTATGCCTGAGTTCTATGATCTGGACGATGATAAAGTAGTATGGGCCAAAACGTTGAACGTCAAACCTGGACATCGCTAACTGCTTGCGTCAAAACGCCGTGATGACTTCGCGGCCGCAGAATTCTGATCCACCTATTCGCTGCAAACAGGTGTACTCCTGCTGATTCAGTCGCCGCACGTGTTCCATCCAGCGCGATCGCATGCACAAGCGTGCTTGTCTGCCGCAGGAAGCATGAAATTGTGCGTGATTTTTATTCGAAGCACTTCGATCACATTCGAAGCGACAATTACTATGACTAAACGAAAACGAATTCTTAAACAAAAGCGATCTGAAGAACTCCTTGCCGCTTTGGCTGGTTTTAAAAACATCGCGATTGTCACCCACGATAACCCCGATCCTGATGCGATTTCCGCTGGCTGGGCTATTCGTCGACTCATCGAAAAGAAACTGCATATTCAGGCCCGGCTTGTCGGCGGCGGAGACGTGGTTCGCGCCGAGAACCGGCACATGATGAAACTGGTTGAACCGCCAATCGAACTCGTCCATCGCTTTCTGCCTAAGTCGCGCACGGCAGTCATTCTTGTTGACTGCGGCCCGGAAGTTGCCGGACACCTGCTCACCAGCTCAAAGATCGAAATCGTTGCCGTTATCGATCACCACCTGACGGGAGAACCGCCCGATGTTCCGTTCGTTGACATCCGTCCCGCGATGGCTGCGTGCGCTACAATGGCGGCCGACTATTTGCAGGAACAGGGTATTAAACCAGGGGAACGACTGGCGACCGCTTTGTTGTACGCCATTCGTACAGAAACCTGCGGTAACGAGTTTCGTCACACGCAACTCGATCGCTCAGTGATCACGTGGCTGAGCAGATTCGCGAACCCGGAATGGCTGGCGGAGATTCAGAATGCGCCTCTGACTCAGGCGTATTACAGTGATTTGGTGCTGGCATTACAGAACACGTTTCTGTTTGGGGACGCCGCGTTTTGCCTGCTTCCACGCGCTCAAGGACAGGAAATCGTCGGCGAAGTTGCCGACCTGCTGATCCGCAGTGAAGGGATCAAGCGAGTATTCTGTGGGGCCGCCATTGCCGGTAACTTCTATTGCTCTGTCCGCACAGAAGCAGATGCTGACAGTGCGGCAGTTCTAGTGAAGTCGACACTCAACGACCTTGGAAACGGTGGCGGACATGCACACCGCGCCGGCGGAAAAGTGGCCGATCTCCCGAACCGCAGAATCAGTGCCGCGCTGGCCGCGGATCTAAAGAAACGATGGATTGCGGCATGTGGCGTGCTAGCTGAGCACGGAACACGTTTGATCTGTCGCGATGAAATCGTGGACACGCTGATGGATTAGTGGCAGGTTGCCTCACAACGCCTGCAATTGCACTTAGAACAACACTTCGATTACCAATCGACTGTAAGGCCGCACGCGGTGCCAAAAAAAGACCTGGTCACATCCGAAACGCTCATTAATGCGACACTTGTAGTCGAACTGAAGGCAAATTCGCGTGAAGATGCGATTCGCGAATTGGTGAGCGCTTTCGACTGGAGTCAACACGGTGTCTCCGATGCCGAACTCATTGTCGCCATCGAAGAACGAGAAGCGACGGCTCAGACAATGGTGGCGGAGGATCTGGCCATCCCGCATGCCAGCGTAGACTGGGACGGAGACTTCCGCGTCATCCTGGGGCGCAGTCGCGACGGTGTGCCGTTTGGAGCAAAGGGAGAGCCCGTCCGTCTGGTTGTGCTGCTGGTCATTGGCAGGCAGCAGGCAGCACGCCATTTACAGGTGCTGGCGACTCTGGCCGGTCTGCTGCAGGCTCCCGACTTTCGCAGTGCACTCATCGCCGCAAAGAACACGGCAGCATTGCTGAAGCTGCTGGAACAAAAAGTAGCCCCCAGGTCAGACACGAAGGCGCATGCAGCGAAGCTCCCGGAACTCAGCGTCACACTGGCTCAGCAGGCCGCACAACTTGCGAGGACGCTGAACGTGCAGGCACTTTTACTGGCGGTAGACCGACTTGCCAGCGTTCCATGGCAGGCGCTGAGTGATTGGCCGGGTAAGATTCTGGTGGTTTCGACGACAGACGAGAAAGCCGAACGCCCGGACCGCCCCAACGTTCACGTATTCGAAGTGCCTCATGCCGGGCTTTCGCGCATTGACCGCGCCAACCTCGGAATGCTGCTGGCTGCCTCGAACGATCTCCTGCCGGATCATTCCGACGTAGTTTGCGTGACCGGCCCGCCGGGAGAACGCCTCGACTGCATCGCCGTAATTCGCCCGGCCGACAAATTTCACGCGATCTTCGACGGCAACATCGAGCGCGGCACTGCTCGCATTCCACCGGCCGTGATCCTGCGAGTCATCTCGCTGGCGATCGAACTGGCATCAGAGGGTCGGGAAGGCAGAGCCGTCGGGGCAATGTTTGTCCTTGGCGACACGCGGCAGGTCGAGAAGAGAACTCGCCAGCTGGTGCTGAATCCTTTCCACGGTTTCTCTCGCCGAATACGAAATGTGCTCGACCCAGGCCTGGCCGAAACAATCAAGGAGTACGCTTCGCTCGACGGGGCATTCATCGTCGCCGCCGACGGAACAATGCTAAGCGCTGGGACCTACCTGGTCCCGGAAACAAGCTCGGATCAGCTCGCCAGCGGTCTCGGAGCCCGTCACCAGGCCGCGGCATCGATCTCGGCCCGCACCAAGGCGATCGCGATTGTCATTAGTCAGTCGACTGGAAAAGTCACCATCTTTCAAAATGGCAGCAGCGTTCTGGAACTGGAACGATCCTCGTTTACGCGGTGGTAGTGACTTCGTAGCTTCGATTGTTAATCGAACCCCTTTGCAGGAACTCACCGATTGGCAATCAAAGCT
>CALFOL010000185.1 GCA_937919915.1 uncultured Planctomycetaceae bacterium | reverse complement strand
TATACGGGAAGCAAATCTTGTCCCATTCTTCGGCAAAATCTGCAACTTCATCATAGGCATGACGGAGTAAGGACAGCAATCATTACGTTTTGTTCGGTGAGACGGCAAATATTTCCCGAGAAACACGCAAAAAACAGGGTTTACCCTATCTTAGGTATGTCTTTTTGCGGGGCACAGGCAATTTTGAACGTAGCAAATTGACCTAAGTCCGGAACTACGCAGATCCGGCGGGCACGATGTGTCACGTCAAAACGTCCACAATTCGCCGTGGCAGTCCGTTCGGCAGGACGCGTACAAGTGCAGCAAAAACGTCAAGCAGCTCTAAGACCTTCTAAGGCCCTTGGCTTATGAGGCGACGGTCAGGACCTAATTGGTGACCAGTTCGCTTTCCACGTTGTCCAGAATTCGTCGAACAGACATGACGCTTTTCGTGGTGCTGAATTCCGTGAAGTCCTGTCGGTTTGCAGTCGACTCTTTTTTCTCCTGCGTTACCACAACTTCCCACCGGGCCAAGCCGAAAGGAACCTCTTTCGTGACCCAAAAGTCGGCTTCGTTGGTTGTGCGACTTTCACGTCGCTCCATCACTTGCTTCCCTTTGATGTGCTTCGCACTGAACGACGCGTTGGCCATCTTGGTGGACGGAGTTGCAGAAGCTGACACGACGTTTTGTTCGGGATAATTCGTCAACTGACAGATCGTTGGATAGATGCTGATGGCGTGACTTTTGATCGGCCGCACTTCAGCTTCACCGCTGCGACGATAGCCCTCAACGATCGGAAACATCACGTTCGGAACACCCGTGGCGTCTTCTGCTGCTTCAATAATTTTGCTTTCCGGAACCAGAACTTTATAGATTCTTGAACCGACGGGCCCGGGATTGATTCCCGCTTCGCCTGCGTCGCCCGTGACGACTTTGATTTCGATCCAGCGACATGGCTGCAGTGTGCCTTCAAACTCACGATCTTCCCGGCCAACCGATTTAATAGAGATCATACGGGCCTTGGTGACTGTTTCCTTGCCGACTTTGATGTCGTCTCGAATGGTCTCCTGGACAATCTCGCCTTCATATTCAACTCCGGTTCCGTCTTCGGGCAGAAAAAACATCAAGCCCTGGGCCTGCCCGATATCGGACACGATGGCACAAGTGATGAAGGCAACAGCGGCGATGAGAGACTGAACTCGAGGCATCAGTGGGAGCCCTGGCTAAAATCAAAATCAAATGCGCGCCCGGCAAACAAGCCCGAGTATCGCGTTCCTTACAGTGGATATTCGGCACGATAGCCTGAAAAACTCGCGTTTTGCATAGTTTGCCCGAGTTTCAGGCCGTGAAGCAAGAGGAAAGCTGGTCACAGTGGCAGAATCCGCCGCTGAAATGACTCTCAACGGTCCAGAGCCTGTGAACTGCAGGACTGATAGAATGTCGCGCAGGCACGTTTGCGGCAGAGTTCCACATCGCAGATAATTCCTGTTCAGCCATGAACACCTTTCCGAGCAGTGGACAGAGAGCCCCGACGACATGACAAACTTCCCAACATCACGTCGACAGATTTTAGCTGGTGCAGCTGCAACGGCCCTGGCAATGCGAGGAACAGGTGACGCAGCTGAGCCCCCCGGAAGGCAGGCAGTGCCAGCGGACTTCAAGATCACAAATAGGCGAATTCGCCAATCAGTTATGGGGTGGTGCTTTAAGCCAATGCCCGTCCCGGAACTGATCAGGCACTGTGCTGACATCGGACTGGAAGCCATCGAAGGCATCAGCCCGGAATTCTATCCGGCAGCAAAGCAAGCCGGACTGAAGATCTCCCTGGTTAGCAGTCACGGATTCGCGACAGGCCCTGTGGATCCGGCTAATCACAAAACCTGCGTCGAGAAGCTGAAGTCATCGATCGACACGGCCGTAGAATTTGGAGCCCCCAGCGTCATCACGTTTACCGGCATGAGTGTCACGGGTATGGACGACAGCACAGCCGAAAAAAACTGTCTGGACTGTTGGAAGCAGGTCATCGATTACGCTGAACAAAAACAGATCACGCTGGTGCTGGAACATCTGAATTCCCGTGACGATTCTCACCCGATGAAGGGCCACCCAGGTTATTTCGGCGATGACGTGGAACGCTGCATCGATTTGGTCAAGCGTATGGACTCACCACGATTCAAACTCCTGTTCGACGTCTACCATGTGCAGATTATGAACGGCGACGTCATTCGGCGAATTCAGGAGTTTCATCCCTACATTGGTCACTATCACACTGCGGGAAACCCGGGCCGCGGCGAGCTCGATGAGAATCAGGAAATCAACTATCCGCCGATTATGAAGGCGATTTTGAAGACGGGATACAAGCTGTTTGTGGCACAGGAATTCATTCCCACCTGGGATGACCCGGTGCAGGCGTTACGACATTCCGCCATGGTTTGCGACGTTTGATGTCGATAGCATTCGAGTAAGTCAGCAACGGTTTCGCGGTCGCAAATAGCAGGAAATCAGTGAGTACCAGGGATAAACCTTTTTACAAAACGAAGTGGTTCAACTTTTCCCTGGGGATCATCATCACGTTGGGATGCTTGTGGTGGGCATTTCAACAAATGCTGATTGACGACGACGGGACGAAGAAATCTGCTGCAGAAGTTTTCGCGAAGATCTCCGCCGCATTTTGTAAAGCCGATTACCGATCGCTGCCGGTGATGTGGGCCTGTCTGGCCGCCTTCTATTGGTTGAAGGTTATCCGCTGGAAAATGTTGCTGGAACCGCTGGGGAAATTTCGTCCCATGCGTGAGCTGTTTCCTGCGACGATCATCGGGTTTGCGTTTAATAACGTGTTGCCCGCACATCTGGGCGAATTCGTGCGTGTGTTCGTGTTTTCGCGTCAAACCGGACTGCCGCGAACCGCCGTGCTGACAAGTATTGTGCTGGAACGAGTCTTTGACGTTATTGCGATTCTCACCTTCCTGGCACTCGGTCTGTTTCTTGTTGACCGGGCTGAATTGGATCCGATATACGTCCAAACAGCGTGGGTTCTCGCGGGTTGTGTGTGTACGGGCCTAATCGGCGCAGCGGTTTATTTGATCTGGACGAAGCCCGTTCTCGCCATGGCGGACAAAGTACTAACTCTGCTGCCATTTGTTCCCGAAGGCTTGCGGGGCAAAATCATGGGGATTCTGGAAACAGCAGCGGGTGGTCTGGAATCACTCCGCAGTCCGCGATTGCTGTCGGGAATTCTGGCGACGTCGTTTGTGCAATGGATGCTGAACGGACTGACCATTCATCTGGCCTTGTGGGCTTTCGGTATTGATGTGCCGCTTGCCGTTTCGGCCATCGTTTTAGGTGTAACGGCGATTGGGGTGACGGTTCCCGCGTCACCGGGTTATTTCGGCATCATTCAGGGGTGTTTTCTGTTGGTTCTGAACTTGTTTGGTGAGGATCGCGAAGTCGTGTTCGCTGCTTCAATCTACTATCACATGCTGCAATGGGTTCCGGTCACCATGATTGGGATGCTGTTTTTCTCCCGAGCTGGGTTGAAGATCGCAGACATTCAGGAAGAAGCAGCCGAATAGGCCGTGCGCTATTCCCCAATGATTTTCACGAGGATTCGTTTTCGTCGTTGGCCGTCGAATTCGTAGTAGAAGATGTGCTCCCACGGTCCGAGATGCAGTTTTCCAGCTGTCACAGCGACCACCACTTCCCGACCCATGATCTGTCTTTTGTGATGTGCGTCGGCGTTGTCTTCGCCCGTACGATTGTGGTGATATCGTTCCGGTGAAGGGTCGAACGGGGCGAGTTCTTCCAGCCATTTGTCGTAGTCATGGTGCAGTCCGGATTCGTTGTCATTGATGAAGACAGACGCCGTAATATGCATTGCGTTGACCAGAGCGAGCCCCTCCTGAATACCGGATTCGGCTACGAGATCCGCCACTTGTTCGTGAATTGAGACGATCATTCGCCGTTTCGGAATGTCCATCCAGAGTTCTCTTGTGAGTGATTTCATCGTGAAGTTGGTTCCTGAGTTGTGCTGATACCGGCAGTTTTCGCGTGATAGTTGCGGGTGAACACCGGATATTTTTAGCCGTCCGAGTCTGCTCGTGTGCAGATCTTGGCGTCTTGTTTGGGTCTCCAGGTCATTAAGATGGGATGATTGCACAGTTTTTTACGGTTAGGCCTGTTTTTCCACCATTATGACAGTCGAAGTCGGACGACAGAGATCGAGCGCTCGTAGTGGAAGCCCGATGGAAGGATGTGTGGAATATTCGGCACCGAGTTGACAGGTGCGCAAATCCGGACGATCGGCAGAGTCGGCCATGTCTCATAAAACTGTGGGTGAGCGACTCGACCGCAGCTGACAGGACTTTCGGGAGGGTTTGATTGCTGTTACCGTATTCACCACGCCAAAGTGCGGACATTATCACGTTCGCACGGTTTTTTAATGGACTTTAGGTTGTTTGATTTAGGGATAATGCCCGTCAATACCGTGGAGGGATTCCGTATTTACGGTTTCCCCATGCGCGCACGCAAGTCTGGGGTTTGCACCTTCACGGATGGAGAAATGGCGAAGGATTTTCGTTCGTTTTTCAGACAACTTCACTGCTGAGACCGCTTGGTCTCGTTTTAACATACTCAGCCTACACGATTTAACTTGAGTCCCAAGGACGCAAAATGCTAATATCAACCTGGCTTCGTTCGTTTCGCAATCGTCTTCAAGGTCAGCCACGCCGACCCAACCGTCGTTCGCCAGAGCAGGCTTCAAGAACTCTTGAGCATCTGGAAGCCCGCCATCTGCTGGCCGCACCTCAACTGATCAATGTTCAGGATGAGGGAAGCCGGGTGATCACTTCCGGGCAGGAAATTCAGAATTCGCCGTCTGCGCTGGTCCTGGACTTCAGCTCCACGCCGGATCTCGACGCGACCACGATCACAACCATTACGTTGGAGCGTGCTGGTCAGGATGGCGCGTTCGACGGCACCGATGTGCTGATTCCAGTCACGGTTTCCATTGTTGGCGCGGCACCGAATGAAGTCGTCCTGCAGTTGGGCCAAACACTGCCGTCTGACCTGTATCGAATCAACCTGCCAGGTACGCTTGCGAATACGGACGGGGAAACGTTTAACGGTGGGATGGACAGCGCATTCAACTTCAGTATTCAGCTTCCTCCGAGAGCTGTGCAATCCGTTCTTCC
>CALFOL010000184.1 GCA_937919915.1 uncultured Planctomycetaceae bacterium | reverse complement strand
CGCCACACCGAATCTGTTGTGGATCGCTGGATTTAACGTCAACCAGCGATATCTGGTTGCGGATGCTCCGATGGTTCGTGAGCATGATACGGTTTCTGTCGGTCATCACGATTCCGAACAGTTGTAAGACGCCGCACAAACGTTTGATTCTGGCGTGTTGGCCAGTCGTTGATAGAAACAGTATGGCAGATTCTGCTGACTGCTGAATCGCGCCTGCGACCAACTTTTCAAAACGCCCCTTCATCCGCCTCTGGCCACGCAAACAGGAGAGTGTTGTGAAACTTACTCCGTGGATGCTGTCCATCGCGGCCTTCCTGATCATCGTGGCCGTCGGTTTCGTCATGAAGAAGGCGTTCGCGAAGACGTCGGTTCGTCCGGCCGCGCCTGCCATGCAGGTTGTTCCGATGGCGATGTCGGACATTCAGCCCGGCACAACGATGCAAGCTGCATTTCTGGGCGACGGCCCAACCCTGGCCGAACATCGTGACATGATCCGCAGTCGAGATGCGATCATTGGTCGAGTCGCCAAAGAGCCGATCCCGATGGCCACTCCACTGCGGCTGTCGATGTTTTATCCCATCGGCAGCGGCCCCGAAGTTCACGTCGCTCCTGGCAACAGACTGATCAGCGTCAGCGTCGGCGGAGACACGGGAATCGTCAGCGGTCTGGTAAAGCCGGACACGCACGTCGACGTGATGATGACTGTCGACGGTCGCAGCAACGACAGACAAACGGGCGAAGCTATGGTCAGGCTTTGACCGACTACAGCGACAGCATGCGCAGTTCACTGCGCGAGCGAGCAGACGCGATGGCAAACGCAGCGTCATTCAAGCTGTTGTTTCCGACCGCATTGTGCCTGATGCCATCGGTGTTCCTGTTCCTGCTGGGGCCAGCAATTGTTGACATGTCGGACTTCATTCAAAATACGTCCGGCTCCCTTGCGGAAACCCGTTCCGCGGCCGCAGAAACTCTGGCCCAACAGCCAACCGCTTCGCGACCGTAGAGCAAGCGACTCGCTTGCTCATCCGGCCGTCAATTAAAACCGCACTTCACTCGGACGGCGACACCTGTCTAATCGTCGCTCTCAAACGGCCACAGCCCGCGCCAGTCGCCTGGCAGCAAATCGGCAAATTTACACCACACGGCAGAGTTCTCCGTCAACATGCGGTATAGTGTTGAGCTCCGTAAAGTTCGAGCTGAGGCGCTTACATGCCGATCAAATTTCGCTGTCAACACTGTGAACAATTCCTGGGCATCGCACGTTCTCGCGCAGGAGCCATCGTCGACTGCCCACAATGCGGACGGTCCCTGCGCGTCCCAAACCTCGATGGTCGGGTTCGAAAAATGCCACCGCCAACGAAAATCGTCCGGGGTGATTCCGGATTAATGTCCGCGCTATCCGAACTGGCCACACTGGAAGACACCGACGCCCCAGCGCCAGCGTCAGCCGCCCATGACATCAGTCCAGTGCGAACGACTCCTGAACGCATCAATGTCGGGACGATTCCCCTGGAACGCGTCGAAGACATTCTGCCGCCGGACGATTTCGATGAAGACTCCGATGCAGGGCCGTTTGCATTATCTGAGTCACTGTCCGAACTGGCATCGCTCAGCAACCCTGCAAATGATGGTCCCGCAGAAGAGCAACTGTTGCTGGAAATGCGACAGATCAGTCACCCGTCGGCATCTCCGCTGTTGATGACATTCGGCGGCCTGCTGTTATTGCTGTGCGGCACGGCCGGAGGCTGGTGGCTGGGACGCTCAGCGCAACCAGTTCAGCCGTCCTCAGCCTCAAGTGGCGACACAGCCGCAGGAGCTGTCGTTGCAAAGGACGACGTCCCGGAAGCTCAACCGGGGGTGATTCGCCAGACCGGATCCGTCAACTATCGGGATACAGCCGGTGCACCACAACCGGACGCCGGAGCCCTCGTGTTGTTACTGCCGGCAGAGCATGAAGGCAGCTTTCGCCTGCACGCCAAAGCGTTCACGAAACCCGCGGGGCATCCGGATCGCGTGGCCACGTTAGCAGCAATGTCCGCCGTCGGCGGTGCAGCCACCGTCGCGGATCAGACGGGTAGTTATTATCTCGATTCAACCTCACTGGAAAACAAGATCATCGTTGTCGTATCGATCCATCAGACGCGCCCCGCCGACGTTCCGATTCCAGAAGAAATCGCTGCTGTTCTGAACAGGTGGTTCGATTCGACGAGTCACATCTGCGGTCAACTGGCCATCCAGATGAGCAAAGCGAAGAGCCCGTCCGTCCCGGTCGACTTCACCTTTTGATGAGCGGGAAATTCACAGCGACTTAAGCACCTCGGCACAAGTTCTTTCACATAACTCGTTTAGTGGCAAGCCGCAGGCGACCGTGTTTTCCAGGTCTCGCGGACGCCTGCGGCTTGCCGTTAAACAAAAGGATTCCTGCCAAGGTACAGGATTACTCTTCGTGATCCCGGTAGTCTGGCTGCGGCTCAGTGAAACGGTACTTCAAGTCCACACAGTCCTGTCGACACAACCAGTCGGCAATCGCAGCGATCCCGTCGACTTCGCGATGCAGTGACAAGTACTCGATCCGATGAATCAATGCTGCCCGACTTGCATAACCAGTTTGGATCCCGAATCGGTTCTCGGCCATCACGGGCTTCCCATCAACCTCTGACGCCTGTCCGACAAATGGCCCGAGGCTCCGCCGCCACTCGTTACGCTGCTGTTTGTGGGCTTCATAAGCCTCTGCCATCTTCATCCGCGATGCGGCGTCCTGCGAATCATCCTCGATCTGTGGACGATAAGCACCCGCGCACAAGTAAACGCATATATCAATTTCAGGCCAGTGCGTAACGCAAGGGCAGTTCGCAGGTTGTTATGTGCGAAAATATATAAGCGAATGCTTACACAGGCCGTTCCAGAAACACGTCAACAAGGGCCACGT
>CALFOL010000183.1 GCA_937919915.1 uncultured Planctomycetaceae bacterium | reverse complement strand
CGCCCTGTAAGGACCGAAGTAGAGAATGCCTCCGCCGAGGAAACCGTAGAAGTCGTCGAATCCTCGGCGGTTGGGGTGAAACTCCTGCTGCTGTCCCAAGTGCCATTTCCCCATGATTCCTGTGCCGTATCCAGCATCCTGCAGGACGGTGCTAATTAGCGTTTCGTCCGTGCTGATACCCTGATCGCGAAACTGCCCAGAGCTGTGGTCGGGCAAATTGTACGGTGCCCCAAACTCATACGGGTATCGCCCTGACAACAACGCCATGCGGCTTGGTCCGCAGAACGGATGAACGACGTAGGCGGAGGAAAAAATGGTTCCACCGGCAGCCAAACTGTCTAGCGTCGGCGTACGGATGTCGGTCGCCCCGTTAAAACCAACGTCGCCATAGCCGAGGTCATCCGCCAAAATCAGAAGAATGTTCGGGCGAGCGGACTCGCTAGCATCTGCAAACGCCGGTGTGATTCCCAGAGCGACAACAACGAGTGCGAATATGCTTATGAGTCTCATTGCTATTAGTAGCCCAGCGGCTTTCCGTTTTGAAAAAGAGTGGAGATTTCTTCTGATGTAAGTGCAGAATCAAAAATGGCTAGCTCATCAATCGTGCCATTTAAATTGCGAACGGAGAACCAAGGAGTCTTGCGAAAAGGCTGTCCCCAGTTTCCGATCTCTGCGGCGCCGATCCTCAGTGTGTCGATGTGAAATTTGTCGATGATCTCTTGGCTGCCAACTTGTTTGCCGTTGGCGTAGTGCACAACCCGACGGGTTGCGGGGTCGTAAACGGCTGCAACGTGAAACCAACGCCCGCTCTTGGAGATGTCCCAGATCGGTTCTGAGTAGTACACGCGAGCAAGTCCTGTTGTCTCAACTTCACGCTGCTCCAGTTCGCTAAAAGTTTGCACACTCTGAGTATCATCGACCATCACGGAAAACATCAGACGACCGTCGTCGCGAATTTGCCAATGCAACTCACCGGTCTCGTAACCGTCACTCATAAACAATGCGTTGTAAACGTGTTCGAGGCTGTCGATTCTGACCCAACATGCAAATGTAAATGCCTTAAACTCACCATCAATTCGAGTCCGAACACGCGATCCCGGTCGGCCGAATTTCAGGCCGGATGACTTTGGTCCAAAACGACCTGTCGCATGCTCAACCGGACCAACAAGCTTGCCGTCAAGACTCTCGCCAGTGCCCGCCTCATTGCGAACAACGCGTTCAGAGGATGTCACAGCAATGGGAAAATAGGCGATCAAACGATCGTCCTGTCGTAGCTCCTGCGAATGAGCGTGCCACGCATCGAGCCGGTCCGATGCGGCGTTATCTCGTCGAAGGTTCAATTCATCCAGCGTGCTAAGTCCATCAACAGATTCGGGCATCTCTGTTCCCTTCAACCACTGCCGTTGTCCGGTCAGCAGATGGTTGCCATCGTGCTGCCCGCCTCGAATCTCGACTTCGCCGTCGATCACTTCAACGCGAGCGTTTTCCGTTTCAACTTCCAGCGCGAACTCTGTTCCCAGATCGACAATCTCGGAACCAGCCGCTTTCACAATGAAACCGCGTGCCGCAGGAGGAACGTTTGCGCGAAGCCGACCGCTCGCGACTTCAACTAACCAATCCGACTCAATGTTCAGATCTGCCGGGCCCTCAACAATCAGAGTAGCACCGCAAAAGAAATCGATCTCCGCGACACCTTTCTGGAATTGAAAGCGTCCGTTCGGTAGAACTTCGCCATCCCGGTATTCGGAGCCGCTATTAGACCATTTCAAGTCAACCGATCGCCGCAGGGTCGCGTGTCCCGCAATCTGCGATTCCTTACGCTCAGTTTGCTCGCCGCTATTGGCCAGATTCGTCGTTCTGTCTTGCTGCTGACCAAACCAAAATGCGACACCACCAACTGCAATTAGGATTGTCGCTGCTTTCGCCAACTGAGCACGAGAAAGTCGACCAGCCACAGACCGACGCATCGATTTGCTTTGCGTTACTGGACGAACTGGCTCATCTGTCTCGGAGGGATTTACTT
>CALFOL010000182.1 GCA_937919915.1 uncultured Planctomycetaceae bacterium | reverse complement strand
AGATGCTGAATCAGATATTCGCCAAACTGACGCAGGGAATCTTCGAGAGAATTAAAGCTGAACTGCTCCAGCAGATATTCGTGCAGTGACTGCGGTCGGGCCAGCATATTGGCCATCGCATCGTGCTTGTAATCCATGCTGTCAGAAATCTGATTCGCTGACGGCGACGCATTTCCAAAGCTGACATTATCCTCCGGCCACTCAGAAGAAATTTCGAGCAACCGTTCAAAGTCCGACTCGTTATTCTTCTCGTTCTCGGTCACCATCTCGCGCTGGTCGAGATCTTTGCTGAGTTCTCTGGCTTCTTTCGGATCATCCGATATTTCGATCCGGTCGGCTTCCTGTGAGGGAGCGTCGCGGTCTTTGTCGACCAGCTCCAGGGTGACGTTTTCGACCAGTTCCTGCTCGATTCGCTCATTCAGCGCCATCATATTCAGCTGCAGAATCTCCATCGACTGAATCATCCGCGGAGCCAGCTTCATTTGCTGGCTCATCTTCATTTGCTGAGAGATGTTCAGGTGCATTTTGAATTGATCATCCTGAAATTCGGAGGCTGAGCCTCAGATCGTTTGAGCCGACAGTTCATGTCACTCTGAAAACTTGACTTAATCACCATATGTCACAATTCGAATACCGTTCGCAAATGCAGTGCCGGCAATCCACAGTTCGTCACAAGTGGGTGCATCCACCCATTGGGACGCCGTGGATTTCGCCAGAAATCCTTGTGTCGGGAATTCCGGCAAATTCCACCATGCTGATGATCGTGTCCCTGGCTAGAACGTTTGCCGACCTCGCAGCGCATCCGCCAGCATCTCGCGGTTAGCAAATTCCAGCACACTGCCAGACGCAATGCCTCGCGCAAGTCGTGTAATCTTTACATCATCGTTCTCCAGCAGATTCGTGATAAACAGTGCAGTCCCATCGCCTTCCAGCGTTGGGTTTGTCGCCATCACGATTTCGGTCACTCCCTCCCGACGCACGCGTTTGACTAATTGCTGAATCGTTAAGTTCTCCGGGCCAATGCCTTCCAGTGGGGAAATTCGCCCGCCCAACACATGATACCGACCGGTAAAAGCACCGCTCGCCTCCAGAGCAACGACGTCCCTTGGCTGCTCAACGATACACACGACTTTCGCATCTCTGCGTGGATCCTGACACAGACTGCACACTTCCACTTCTGTCAGATTAAAACACATGGTGCAGCGTCTGACGGATGTCTTCACTTCCCGAATCGCATCACCCAATGCATTCGCGTCGCTGACACTGGCCGAGAGTATGTAATTGCAGAGACGCTCTGCCGACTTGCGACCGATGCCCGGCAACCTGTTGAACTCATCAATCAACCGCCCCACACTGGGACCATAAGGATGATCTGAGTTCTCTGTCTTCATTCCCGCCATCCTTGTACTTCCTCGTTTTCCTGGTCTACCACAAACTCACTTCGAGTCATCATTCACAGCTTATAACCTCACCAGCACGAAGCGCCAGCAGGTGAATCCCGTTCGCCACTCATTCTCGCTCGTCTGCAACTCAGCCACCCAACCCGAGCTTCGATAGCGCGTCGCCCAGACCCGGGATGTTCATCCCGCCAGCAACCTCCGCCATGATTGCCGCCGCTTCCTCTTTGGCTTTTTGCAGTGCCTGGTTTGTCGCAGCCGCAACCAGTTCTTCGATCATTTCGCGATCCTGGCCCTCAATCAGCGATTGTTCGATGTGGACGGCAACAATCTTCATGTCGCCGGTCGCTTGAACCTTCACCATCTCACCGCCAGCAATCCCTTCGACGCGAATCCCGGTCACCTTTTCTTTGGCCTCAGCCATCTTGCCCTGCATCTGTTGGGCCTGTTGCATCATGCTGCCGATGTTGCCAAGATTTTTCAGTTGTTCAAACATCCCACTTCCTTCAAGAATGAATTTCGCGGGCATGTGACACTTTGCCCACGTCAGTTTTGTTCCGCTTCTTCTGCCTGACTTTCTGCATCCGTAATTCGCCGCGCCGGAGCATCCGTGATCCTTACCACTTGGGCTCCAAACATCGCCACCACTTGCTGAACAAACGCATCCTGCTCAGGATCGACGTCGGCTCGCACTCGCAACGGCGATGGCCCCTTCACTTTTGGTGGGGAGTCATTCCGATTTTCGACCGGCTTTGGCTTCACTGCTGTCCCCGCTGGATCCCCCTGAGCGTTCGGCTCCGGGGGCGCTTCGGCAACAATTTTTAGTGAGACAGCAGCTTTCACACCGGTCAATCGGCTGACGATTGATTCGATTGCAGACCGACTCTCAGTCTGCTCAATCACCCGCCGCTGGAAATCATAGGAGGACCCCAGCCGCAATTCCAGACCGTTTGGCCCGGAAATTGCTATTGACGAGACCGCTTTCAACGCCGCCGACAGCGTAAATGCTGTTTCTGAAATAACTTCCGACAATAACCGATCCGCATTCTCCTGCGAAAATTCGATCAATTGCGTTGGCTCGTCGGTCTCTGAAACGTTCTCTATGACGGTTTCAGGATTTTTTTTTTGCTCGTTAGTGGAAGAATCAGCGGCCGGTGCGCCAGGAACCGCGGCAGCTGGCAGGGCGGAGCCAGCGGCCGCTTCGGGCAAACCTGGGAGTTCCCCCGACAACAGAGCAGCGATCGCTGTCAGGTTCTCCAGCATCGAAATCTGTGCCAGCGCCATTTCCAATAACACGCGACCGAACGTGCTCCGCATCATGCGGCCCTTGGCTTCAGACAGGATCTGAAACGAGGCCATTATGTTCGGCATCCCCAGCTGTGCGGCCTGTTGCCCGATAGTTTCTCGCTGGCTGTTGCCAACGCTGCACAAGGCCACTTTTGCGCCGCCACTTAGCGTGACCATCTGATCACGCACATAACCCACGCACTGGTCCAGCAGTTCTCCCGCCTGCACTCCGGAATTCAATGAAGCATCCAGAATGTTCAGGACCTCACCCGGGCGGTGCGCGGCGATCGCTTCGAACAACGAGACCAAAGTATCATCGCTGGCTGTCCCCAGCATGCGGTGTACATCAGCACCACGAATGACGCCGTCGCTAAACGCCAACAGTTGATCGAACAGTGACTGGCTGTCGCGCATCGAGCCCCGCGCTCGTCGAGCCACCAGTTCTACGGCTTCGTCTTCGACTTCGAAACCTTCCGCTGCTGCGATTTCCTTCAGTCGTTTCCCGATAGATTCTTCACCAATCGTACTGAAGTCGAATCGCTGACAACGCGACAGGATTGTATCCGGAAGCTTATTCGGTTCAGTCGTGCAGAAGATGAATTTCACGTTGGGCGGCGGTTCTTCCAGCGTCTTCAGCAAAGCATTGAACGCTTCACGCGTCAGCATGTGAACTTCGTCGATGATGTACACTTTGAACTTCGACCGCATCGAGCTGACGCCGACGTTCGCGCGGAGCGAGCGAATGTCATCGATACCGCGATTGGACGCACCGTCGATTTCGAGCACATCGATGTCGTTGCCGGCAGAAATGCCATCACAAATTTCGCAGTTGTTGCACGGAACACCATCCTTCACATTCGGGCAGTTCAGTGCCTTTGCCAATATCCGCGCGCTGGACGTCTTGCCCACGCCACGAGCACCAGTGAATAGATACGCATGAGCAACTCGGCCAGCCCGAATTGCGTTGCGCAGCGCCTGAGAAACATGCTCTTGTCCAACGACGTCGTCAAACGCCTGTGGACGGAATCGACGGGCAAGAACGGTGTAATGTGATCCGGTGCTCACGGGTATGTTGTCTTCTACAATTGTTCGGAGAGGG
Organism: uncultured Planctomycetaceae bacterium; assembly: GCA_937919915.1. Lineage (GTDB taxonomy): Bacteria > Planctomycetota > Planctomycetia > Planctomycetales > Planctomycetaceae > Fuerstiella. The sequence continues at coordinate 5,185 of CALFOL010000182.1, read as the reverse complement.
GTTCGAGACTGGCGAGAGATGGCGACATTGTGACGAGTTCGGGACAAATCATCCACTGTCGGCCGTCTTCAAGTGGACACCAGCGCGGTTGTTGTCGATTGTCGCGGTCGATCGCCATCCAGCCGGACCGCTGTTCCACGTTGGCCTGTCGTGTTATGCCTGCTGACTTCCCACCAATGTCTGAATTCCGGAGGTCAAAATCTCGTCGATGGCTGGGTCACACCATGCAACACCGACAGCATAGCCGCCCTGAGGATAAGCTTCAGCGGTCGGGATATACCACGGCCCACCATCGCCGTAGGCAGCACAGGCAACGAATCGATTGGGCGCGGCAGCCTGAGCTCGCAGCTGATATTCCACGAAACACTCAGATGGCAAATGCAGCAGTGAGACGTTGTTGACGTGCAGAGTACTGAGTGTAATCGGCACCCGGGCCGCCGTTCTGCGAAGCCAGGCCACGGTGTACGAAGGCCGATTGCGACTGACAACGCTTTGCTTCTTATCATTAATCACACGCATGATCTGTTCTTCGTCGAAGCGTTTGTCGCTCGGCGGCTGGATGTCACACGTCTCCCAGCGAACGGACCCAATGGGCTGCGGGTCGAGACCGTTTTCTGATGCCACGATTCCGTCAAGAATTCGCTGCGTCAGCACAGGACGCATTTCTTTCGAACCGTCGTTGTACTTGCCCGCCCCGATGTTGCCGCCGCAACCGTTGAAGTACAGGTGAGTGCAGTCCGGTTCCTGCCGCTGACGTCGCTTTCGTGCCAGGCCACAGAAGTCAGCGCTGACTCGGCCGTCACCGTAGTAGCTCATCGGATGGCAGGCATAGTAGTGACTCGCCACCAGTTTTTTCTGTCCGTTATAAAACGCGACCGTCTTCAACATCGGGTCGATCAAGCCTTCGGGAAGTTTGTGATGCTCCGGATTCTTCGAACTGCTGCCGCGCTGCGACGCAACTTTTCCATCCGCTCCCAGAATGCGTCGATTGCCAGCCACCTTCTGAACTTTGGCTTCCCCGGTGGCAACATGAGTCACAGCAACAGTTTGTTTCATTGCCTGCAAAATCGCCGCGCTGCCCGCGTCAAGACATCGGCGAAAGAAGTCCAGTTCCACAATATGCGGCAGATCTCCGTGTTTCAGAATAATCTGTTCCGCATCGACACAGGCAAACGGAGCGTTGTGTTGATGTACACAGTGCACGGTCACGCGATCGATCGACGTCCCGGCAGCGTCCGCCAGCGATTGTCGCCATTGCACATGAGCGTTGTTCAGCAGCCCCGTCCAGTCGACGACACACACGACAATCGGCTTCCCCGCTCCGAGCAGCACGTACCCAATCGCTTCCAGCGGATCGTCAATAACTTCGACAGGTTTGATCCACCCACCACAAAGCGAATGCCCCATCGGCGGCGTGACATCAAAGCGAAACGTGCCGATGCGAAGATTCCCCGCTGTCTGAAAGCCAAATGAAGAAGCAGGTAGCAGACCCGCGGCAATCGAAGCAGCTGAAGTGCCGAGAAACAATCGACGACTTGATTTGTCAGTGTGTGTTCGTGTCATCATGTCTGCATTGCTCCTGAACAACGGCGATACTGCCAACTTTTACCGAATGAAACAGGATACACAACAGGCTTCAGAAAGTCGCTGCTAACGAATCTTCCTGACAAACGGGGAGCACAGCAAACTCAGACGCCAATCACTGTGAGAAGCAGTGGTTCTGCCAAAATCGCATCGAGCAGACTGACTTCACTTTCATCAATGGCAATGCTCATCGGCAGCGACTGTTCAAGAATTGAAACGCCGCCTGTCGTCGGTTCCGCGCCTCTGTCTACAACTGCCGGTTGATCGGATGAACTTTTCCGTTGAGCCAACTCCATCGGCTCACGTTCTCGCGCTTCGTCGGCATCTTCAGCCAGCAGCGATTCCAGGGTGATCAGGGACGGCGATTCGGCCTGACGGTCAATGACCTGAGCAATGATGAATTCCGCCGGACGACTCCAGAGACCAGTCGTGAACAGGTCGGTGGAACCATCGATCGCCTTTACCCACACGCGGTAGTTTCCTGTGGCAAGAGCTGATGACGGAGTAAACGATGTGCCGATCAGGCGATCCTGGCGAATCACCACGGCTCCGGTGTCCACGTTCTGCACGTGCAGAATGTATCGACCGGCGCCGGCGACGCTTTGCCAGGTGAACATCGGAATTATGGTGTTGACGGTGCCCGTGGGCGCTATCACCTGCGACAGACCGTCGACTCTGGTCACACCTGGATTACCCCAGCCGCGATTGCCGATGGAATCCGTGGCTCGAACCCACCAGCGAATCGGCCCGCTCGGCAGATCCTGTGAAGGTGTCCACGACGTCTCAGTGATGCCCGCTTCGACGATGTCACCTGTTCGCGTGCGAACGAAGATTTGGTACGCCGTGGCGAACGGAATGGCCTCCCATGTAAACGTTGGACGCACATCAAAGGTTGGATTCAGCGGTGCAAGTAACGTTGTTTGCACTTCGAACGTCTGCGCCAGCGACCATGCTCCGGAGGCTCCGTTTGCGGCAAGCGGACGAACCCAAAAGCGATAGATGGCCGTGTCCAAATCTGCTGGAGGCGTAAACTCTGTCGTGTTGACAAGCGAAGAACTCACAAAGAGACGCGACTGAGCCGGGGCGACACGGGCCAGCCAGACTTCGTATTGAGCCGCTCCGGGGACAGTGTTCCACGACAGCGTCGGAGTTTTCGTGGGAGCGACCTTTGTGACCGGATCAATCGTCGCCCGCTCAAGAATGAAGTTGCCGAACGCGAGACTCGTATCCGTGACCGGCCGCACCGGTTTGACGACTTCCTCATGCACGACCGCGTGAATGTCGATCAGCTTGTCCCACAACACACCGGCACGGTCCAGCAGGTCCTGTCCCAGCCCCTGCGCCCAGAAGAACGCGGGCATCCCGCACGTCATCGCGGCGAATCTGCTGCGGCACGGGAGCCTGGTTGTTGTCCGTGAAGTCCATGCCGACGCGCAACGCACCAACCGGAGTCAGTGTTTCCAGTCCGTTGGTGGGATCGTTGATGTCGGCCTGGACAAACAGATCGAAGAAACTGTTGCCAGTGAGGAAGTCCTCGCCCTGTTGAGCGTCAACGGTGACCCGACCGAGCGATAGCTGATTCGGATTCAGGCGAACCAACACATCGCGGCCCTGGGAATCGACACCGGTCAGCGACAGCGCGACAATCTCCGTGTCCACTTCGAACTGCCCGTCGGGCAACGCGACCGGAAGACCGTGTTGCCGTTCAATGATGGGAATCGCGGCACCCGTGCGGTTGTTGACATCAATCGCATCGGCAAAGTGAATTCCCACCATGCCTTCGACACGAACAACTTCCGGCGGTGGATCGACACCGTTCATGGGTTCCGGGTCGATGGTGATTTCCCACCACCATGGGAAGTGAATAATTTCCTGAACTCGGTCTCCCTGTGGCGCGTTAGCCACGAATTCCTGGCCACTGAGAATTCGGATCGGCTGTGGATTTGGAGTGCTCTTTTTGAATCCGTTCGGTGACTGTGTCGTGACCTTGATCGAGGCCCATGAACCAGTATCCGCCGTTGGCATCCGTACGCACCGTGACAATATTCGTGCCGTCGTCAAGATGGACTTCGACCCCGGCTAATTTCGGTTCGTCATCGTCCACTCCGTTGACGTTCAGATCTTCAAATTTGTAACCGTGAATCGCGCCGCCGGTGAAGACGGTGTCTTCGCTGACTGCGTCGTTGGTGCCGTCCGTGTCGTTGGTCCTGGTCGATACGACAGCCGTATTGGACTGCGTGGTTCCGAATGCGTCCGCGTTGGCAGTCACGTTGATCGTCCAGACAACAGTCGGCCCGTTGGCCAGATTGCCGATCTCCCACAGCAACAGTCCCGCATTCGGCGCGACATTCGGACCGTCATCGGACACCCATGTCACGCCGGCCGGCAACGTGTCGGTGATGACGACCGCTTCCGCAGTGCTCGGCCCGTTATTGGTGACAGTGACCTCATAACTGAACGCATCACCGGCAGGCACAGCGTCCACCGTGTCGGTTTTTGTAATTTCAAGGTCGACCTGCGGCACGCGCGTCACGGTTGGATCGTTGGTGGCTGCCGTGGCGGGATCGTCGGTCAGAACACTGATGCCGCCATCGGCAGTCACCATGCCCTGATTGGAAATCTGCGTCTGCGTCGCGGTCAGCGTGTCGATGATCGCCTGAAACACTATCGTCAGCGTCTTGCCCGCTGGCAGAGTGCCCAGGTCCTGTGGTGAGCCGATATACTCGGTGGATGTGACTCCGCCTGGCTCCGCGTCCGTGGCCTGACCGACCGTCGGCAGACGACGTTCGCCCGGAGTCAGCACGCCCGACATCACATTGTTGCCTGTCGACAAATCTGCGAGACCCAGAACGTGGCCCATTTCATGAACCACGGTTGTCAGGAGATCGAATCCTGCTGGCGATGAATCGGCCGTGAATTCTGAATCGTCGAACGGAGTCGGATCCACAAACCAGCCGCGGCCACCACCATCCGCATCGATCTTCAGATGAGTTCCGGTGACCGTGCCGAGATACAGGTCACCGAGGTCTGCGATTTCATATGTGGTTGCATTCAAAGCCGCTGACTGTGCCGTCGTCAGTCCGCTTTCTTCCCAAATGCCGATCGCTGCGTCCACAATCGCAGTCAGCGTTGCATTCGTCAGAGGCAACGATTCAGCCGCAGGATTTTCCGCGTCGGACGTTTCCGGAGCACCATCGATGCGTGCAACTGGCACGGCAGGCGAAAGTGACGCCATCAATGCAGCAGGAACCGTGCACGTCGTGAAACCATTGCCGACGGTGGCTTGAACGCCTGCCGTCCCTGGTTTTTTGCTGGCCACAAAAGCAGCGACGACACCGGCATCAGTCCCATCGCCAGTAAAGTCATCAAGACCGAACCCGTCACTACCCGGCTGCTGATTGAGCCCGATACCGGGAGCGCCCAAAGTCGCGACGGCCGTCGTGTCGCGCAGATCGAGGCAAATGTTCGCTCCATCTGCATCGGAAGTCACAAAAAGACCGCTTACGGCAAACGTTGCGGACAACGCGGTTGCCGCATTGCCCACGGCCTGGACGTTGAGCAGCGGCAAGTCTGTTGAAGCAAAGAATGAGACGAATTCCGA
>CALFOL010000181.1 GCA_937919915.1 uncultured Planctomycetaceae bacterium | reverse complement strand
CATCAACCCGCCTCCCTGCGGTCTGTTCTGCGAAAAAACACTTACAACGCAAAACAGTCTAACCGATCAATGGCTCACCCAGTCAACGAAAAGCCATCCGCAAAACGGGATCGCACCCCTTCGAAGATAGTTCCTCAACGGTATCCGCCCCGGCACCGAAACCGCCTCCGCGTTGCCTTACCGTTTCGTCAACGGCAACGTCAGCTTCCGTCGCGGATCCTGCATCGACGGCACTGCCCCGGTATCTGCAGTTCCGGGGCAGTGCCCGATGTATCAGCGGTGTCCGGTGCCGAACCACTAAGCACCCGCCCATAAATAAACGTACATGTCGAATTACGACTCATTGTATCCGGCAAGGATAATTCGGACGTGTTATGTGCGAAAACATATAAGCGACTGCTTACAGCCGGAAATCAGCACACTGGCACCCGCCAGCAGGATGGCGCAAATCCACTGAGTATTCATGCGTTCGAGTTTCATCTCATTGACCTTTCGATCGGAATTGCGTTGGGTGTTTGAATAGAGTGCCATGGCACGTCGACAAAGGGTTGAAATCATGCTTTTGCCTTTGCAATGGAGACCTTTGCGGGAATCTGCTGGCCTTCAACTGTCGCTGACACCAATAGTCTTGTGCGATATTCTCTTTGACCTGGTCCCATCACCTGGACGTGAATCCTGGCGACTCGACTGCGGCCCGCTGGCAGATCCTGCCCGGTGTTGAACGCCGCCAGGATGACTCGATTGTTATTCATCGCTTTGGGATCGTAGAAGGGAGGTTCTTTGAATGCCGCATGTTCGCCGCCTTCAATTCCGACAATTTCAACGCCCGGTTCCTGGCTCGTCAGCTCAAACTGATATGCGGCCAGCGGTTGATCACCGGAATCAACAAAGACATCGATCGCTTCGAATCGAACAGCGTTCTGCTCAACGTCGGTGGGGCCGTCCAGCTGAGTCACCACAGAGTCGCCTTGACCGGCTGCAGGCTGTTCGTCCTGAGCACACACCAGAGCAACCAGGGTGATGTTGAAGACGACCAACACCAGCCAGGTAAATGGAGTGTTTGAGTGATTATTCATTGCAACGTTCATCGTTCGTCGCCTTTCGTTAGAGTCTCTACAGCTTTCACAACATCACGGCCGTTAGAGCGACCAGATTGACGTCAGCCTGATTCAACTGGCCATCTTCGTTTTGATCCCAACGCACTCCATCAACGTCGCCAGCGTTCATTGTTCGAGCCAAAGCAAAAGCATCCAGAATGTTGATCTGACCATTGCCATCGATGTCGCGTGAGAATGGCTCAGTCGTGGCGGATGCAACCGACATTGAAGCTTCTGACATTGACTGCGCGTCTGAAGAAACTCTCACCGAACTCCGTGGGGCATCGGGTGTGCCGGGCAACAGGGCAAACAACAACATGGCTGTAGCCAGTGTCCCCGTGGGCCAAGCCACCCAGCGCAACCTGCGTGGTTTGGATTCGTGCGGAATTGGGCGAGAAATCGTGCCCAGGTGTTTTTGTGCGTCGGCCAGAATCGCCCTGTCCAGCAATTCCGGGACGTTGATTTCTGGACCATTTCGCTGACGAAGAGCAGCCACAACCTCTTGTGGCAGCTGATCTTCTGGCAATTCCGGCGTTTTTGATTCACTCATCAGTGGGATACCTCCACCGACTTCAGTGATTTGGCCCCCGGATTGGTTCAATGAATTCTGATTGTTCCGGAAAAGCAGACGTCACTCGACTGGTGACGAACTACGAGCGGGAGGCCTGCAGCCCATCGAAACCGCCGCTCGGAATTTCGTGAAGATGCACTGTGCGCTCAAATCATTTCAGTAAGACTCAAACGTTTTCGGTGGTGCAGAATCCTTAGAATTGCCGCAACGACTTCACTGTGGGAAAATATCGCCCCGATGTCGGCGACGCTTCCGCGTTTTTGGAATCAGCCAAAACACCAGCAAATGTCTGTTGTTCAGGGTTCCGGGCTACCTTATAACTTCCGGCTTATGGCTGAGCAGGGCTGAATATGCGCTGCGTCTTAGCTATTGCGCGTGTTGCTCCGAAAGCGACCTCCCCGGTGATCAGCCGGATTTTTTGGCGGAGTTTCATTCCCCACCTGCATTGTCTCCGAGAAGAATCGAACGAGTAACAAAAGAATGGCCAACTACTTATTCACCAGCGAATCCGTCAGCATGGGCCATCCGGACAAAGTTTCGGATCAGGTCTCTGACGGTATTCTGGACGCCCTCCTGGCTCAGGATCCAATGTCTCGCGTGGCCTGCGAAACTCTGTGTACAACGGACCTCGTCGTGCTGTCTGGCGAAATCACAACAGCCGCCAAAGTCGACTACGTCGAAGTGGCTCGTCAGGTGATTCGCGAAATCGGCTACACCAGCGATGACATCGGTTTCAATGCCGACAGCTGTAACGTGTTCTGTGCTCTTCACAGCCAGAGTGCTGACATCGCCATGGGTGTTGACCGCGAAGGCGCGGGAGACCAGGGTTTGATGTTCGGCTACGCGTGTAACCAGACACCGGAGCTGATGCCTGTTGCGATCGCGTTTTCGCACCGTATTATCAACTTACTGGCGGAAAAACGCCAGAAGGGCGAAGTCAACTGGCTGCGACCAGACAGCAAAAGCCAGGTCACTGTCGAATACGATGGTGCTAAGCCTGTTCGCATCGACGCGATCGTAGTTTCGACGCAGCACACACCAGATGTGACGCAGGAAAAAATCACTGAGTACGTGAAGAAAGTCATCAAGGAAGCGATTCCTAACGACTTGCTGGACGACAAGACCAAGTATCACATCAACCCGACTGGGAACTTTGTGATCGGTGGACCTCACGGAGACACCGGCCTGACGGGTCGCAAGATCATCGTTGATACGTACGGCGGTTGGGGCCGACACGGCGGTGGAGCGTTCTCGGGTAAGGATTCCACCAAGGTCGACCGCTCTGCGGCTTACATGGGTCGCTACGTCGCTAAGAACATTGTCGCTGCAGGGCTGGCAAGCGAATGCGAAGTGCAACTGGCCTACGCGATTGGTGTTGCGGATCCAGTGAGTGTTCGAGTCGACACGAATGGCACCGCAGTTGTCTCTGAAGAAGCCATTCAGAAGGCCGTTCAGGAGATCTTCCCACTGAATCCAAGGGGAATCATCGAACACCTGGAACTGCGACGCCCAATCTTCCGCAATACGGCTCACGGTGGCCACTTTGGTCGTCCTGAGAAGGAATTCAAATGGGAATGGACCGATCAGGTCGATGCTCTGAAATCTGCGGTTAGCTAATTGGGAAGTTTTGTTATACTGGGCAGCTGAGGCAGATGGCATTGATGTCATCTGCCACGGCTCGCCGAACTCTGGGACGCTAACAACCAGACAGGAACGGGCTGAGTTTTACGGAATTGAACTCCCGCAGGGCACGGAGCCATGAACGAAACCGTTTCCACACGATCTTCTCGCAACCGCCGCGTTGTCGCATTGATGGGCTGGGGCTGTCTGGTGATCACAGCGTTCTTTATGTCGAGTGCGCGGCAAACGGATTCCATTCGAGCCGTCACGGACGAGCCAGTGGCATTCATTCTGGCAGCGTTCGCTGCGTTTGTTGGTGTGTTTGCCTGGATGCTGTACAATCCGGGTCGGCGGACAGCGCCTGAAGCATGGTCACTGGCTTTCGCCGCATTGGCCACTCTGTTTCCTCCGTCGATCATCGGCTTCTGCCTGATGCCGGTGGAATCTCCACTTCGCTGGTGGCTGGCCCTGGGGCTGTTTTTGCTGTGCGTTGTTGCGGTATTAAGTCACGTGCCGGACGAGTTTTTCGGCGTGCCTCGCGGCCGCAGTTCTTATCTGACTCCAATCCCCGCTTTTGATCGGGTCGAAGGTACAGTCCTGGACCCCAACGCCAGCTGGTTCACGCGGGAAGACCTCACAAGGGTCGTCCTGGACGCACCACGTCCGTCGCTGGCTCCGCGATCGTACCTGCAGCGACCAGAAACCGTTCGTGCGGGCGTTCCTGTTCGCGCCGAAGTCCGCCAGGTTTCCGAGGTTGACGATATCCTGGGAACGAATTTTGACCTCGGCTTGCTGGAGGACGAATTTTCTTTCGACGATCAGCCGACGCGACAATCAGCCCTTTCTCCAGCGCGGCGCAAACCGTCTCCTTTACATCAAGAGCCCACACAGCAGACGACCCACGTTGATCACAGTCGAGGCCAGTCTCGTCAAACAGGCGGCAGCGTATACACCAACTATAATCCGGACTCCGGTCGGCTACGGAACAGTCAGCGGACACGACGGGAAGCCGCCCGGCAGCGAACGGTTGGTAACACAACAGACCGCACGTCTCGGCACGCCAGCTCACTACGAGTTGAACCGGCGGTGGGGCGAGGCTCCGTGACAGATTACGCGGCCGGGATTGCAGCCAGCCGTATTGCGGATCGTCCGCAGCCGTCCGATGTAGCACCAGCGGACGATTTGGCAGACCGCGCACGTCGCGGAGATGAAGCGGAGCGTGAAGCCCGAGATCGCGAAGTGACTCGCCAGCGGGCGGAAGCAGATGCCCAACGCGAGGCGGATCGTCGTCAGCGAGAAGCTCGACAACGTGAAGCACAGCTGCGCCGGGAAACAGAGGAACGAGAAGCTCTGGCCCGTCAGGATGAAGCCCGGCGGCGGCGCGCGGAAGCAGAAGCAGAAGCAGAAGCAGAAGCACTGCGAGAGACCGATCGTCGACAGCGTGAGGCACAGCTGCGCCGGGAAACGGAAGAACGAGAAGCTCGCGCCCTTAAGGAAACGCGCGACTCACAGCAGACACGTTATGGCAAGTCTCGGCAGCAGTCTCGGGACGCTGATACGGATAGCCCGGCCGCCCGTTCGATCGCCGGAATCGGCGCGATTCCGGTTCCGTTCGGTGGTGTTGAGGCCCCGCGAGGGTTTCTTGAAGAGCAACCCCCTTCCACTCGGCAGTTGTTTGGGCAAACGATTGAAAAAGTCTCTAGCAAGAGTCGTGAGACCACCGATCAGCCGCAAGCAGATCGATCGCAACGTCGCAGCCGATATGACGCCGAAGAGCGTGAAGGGTCTCGCACTCCACCAACACCAACCGCCAGTACGCGGGCGTCGTCGCTAAAAAGTCAGCAGCAGGCTTTCGAACGAACCAAAGATGAGGATGGGAGTGAGCTTGTTGAGGGTGTGATGCAGGTTCACTTTGACCAGGGTCAAAAGCGAGCCAACGTCCACATTCCTTTTTCACCACCGCTGCCCGGCATGCCGGAAGTGGATTGTGAATGTGTTGGCGGGGAAGATTTGCGGTTGAAGGTTCCCGTTCGTCAGTCGTACGGGATTCGCATCGAAGCACGCCGGTCGAACGCCGATCAACCACTCGACGCAGAGATTGGATTCTCCGCCGTGTACACCAAAAATTAGCGCGAATCGCCAATAGGTTGAGCCCAACGACCTGTTGACTGAATCGCCATGCGGTGCATTCCGGACCGTGGACTTGAGGAAGCACAAGCATCCCACCTGTGCCTGCCGGCGCTCTTTTTGGGTCGAATACGCAGCAGCCGATTCCCAATGGCCGAAATTCTGCACGGTTCGTTCCACTGCGCCGTTGCGAAAATTGCGCCAACTTACGCAATCCATGCGAATGCAGCAGCGACTGTTGAGTCCCTCCACAAGGTATCCTTCTGTCGACGGAGAATTCAGAATCGGCTGTTGCATTTCTCTGCAATAGGTGTATTGCAATAGTAATACACCGGTGCGGTTGTGATTTTAAGGTTCAGAATTCACCATGAGTCCTCGACTTTTGTTTCAGATTCACCCTTCGTCCGGAGTGCCGATTTATCGGCAGTTGATGGATCAGGTGAGAACTCTGATTGCGGCCGGGCGGCTGTCGGCGGACGAAATGCTGCCTTCGGTGCGGCAGATTGCTGAAGATCTGCAGATCAACCCCATGACGGTTTCCAAAGCATATTCGCTGCTGGAACGCGATGGCGTGCTGGAACGCGTGCGAGGCCAGGGCATGCGAGTCGCAGTCTGGACCCGGATGCCCGGCGAAAGTTTCTTGCAACTCTGCTGGATGTCGCTTTGTCCGGTGAACGCACGGTGCTGTTTTCGACTCATATCACTTCTGACCTGGAACGTGTGGCCGATCAGGTCGCGTTGTTGCGTCGTGGATGCATTGTTTACGACGATGAACTGAGTCTGCTGAAGGATACTGTGAAGCGAATTCGAGTTTCCGTCAGCGGCGCCCTTCCTTCGGATCTGCAGGACTTGCCGGGGTTGCTGACCTGTGATCGCAATGGTTCCAGTGCCATCTTTAGTGTGAAGAATTTCTCTGCGGACCTGCCGGATCGCCTGAGAACCCAATGGCAGGCGGACGTGCAGGTGGAAGATCTGAATCTGGAAGAGATCTTTCTGGAACTGCACCACGGACCGGAGGTGCCTGATGCCCGGTAATCGCTATGTTCAGGTGTTGAATACTTATTTGACTCGACGTTTGCTGATGGCCGTGATGCTGGGCACTTTGGTGATCTGTCTGATTCAAATCTTAGCCTGGTGGTTTGTGGGAAACGCTGGTGCGGTAGATCGAACACAGGCCATGTTCATGTTCGGTTTCTTTCTGGCTTTTCCGGCGATGTTCATCGGGGCTCATGTGAAGCAGCAACTGGCAACTCACGAAGCCAGCCTGGTGCCTGGTTATCGCGTTCCTCATCTGGTGGTGGCGGCGTTGACGTTTCTGGTTCCGCTACTGTTTGCTTTTCTTACAGCGCCATTGGTCGGCGGCTCGTTCGTCGGTTATGCAGCATTGCAATTACTGGTGTGCCTGGCTCTTTTCCACGTGTCCGCAGACGCCAGTCGGTGGGCTGGTCTTTGTGTTGCCGCCATCTACCTGCCAGCGATTATTCCGCAAATGCGTACCGCCATCGAACAGGTCCTGGCGGGCGAATTGCCGGGTCTTGCGTCGTGTCTACTGTCCGCCGAGGCTGCGGTTGCCGTTCTGCTGTTCCATCGACTCGCGAATCTGACGGAAGACGATCCGTCTTACGGCAATGTGATGCCCATGAACGTGTGGGACATGCGAGCTTCCGAAGTTCGTCGGCGGAATCGAGCACAGTTGCAGAAGTCACGGAAAGTGATGCTTTCCTTGATTGAGGCGGAGTCACGACGACTGGACCGATTGACGGCTGAGCCGGCAAGAACTCGCAGTCAGCGAGTCGCCCTGCTGCAGATGGCTGGCGACTGGCCGATCAACCTGATGTCGGTGTTCGTCATGATCCTTTTGATGGAAAGCCTGCCTCTGCTGGCCCCGCGTCTTGGCTATCGTACGCACTTGATTACCTCCAGTGAAAACTTTGCGGTAGCTCTGGCATGGCCCATGATGCTCTCACTGGGGACCGCCTGGATCCTCTGGCTGCCGCAGAGTCAACGCTGGTCGCGACTTGGTTACGAATCGCTCCGCCCGTCGACTCGGAAGGAGTGGATACTGGAAAATGGCGTGGCAATGATCCGCAAAACACTGGCGATGCAGGTTGTCTGGCTGCCTGTTCAGGTGGTTCTGTTGTTCGCATTTCTGCCAACCTTCGCAACATCGCCCGCCATCGCGAATGGGTTGATTTATTTGACGGGCGTTCACGTGGCAATCTTCGGAGCCGGGGCCTGGATTTCGTCGTTCGGATCAATGTTCTGGAAGGTGGTCGGCTTCTTCATTTTTTGTGGTGCGTTGCAACCATCCTGGCTGGCGATCAGTTCCTGGTCACTGACATACAGTTGGCAGATTCCCCTGTTCGCCGCCATCATCGCAGGTGTGGGTGTTGGACTGACGTTCATAGGGTATCGCCGCTGGTGTCGGATTGATCTGATGTAGGCCAGAGATGCATCTCCGCTTAACGTCGTTTAATTTAACCCGTGGTCGCAGACCAGGCCGTCTATGACGACAACATCCTGGCCTCTCTCGGCCACGGGTTAAACGATCGCACATTTTTTTCACAGCCCGAAGCATCAGCGAAGGTGGAAAATGACTTTAAACTCAACTGATCGCTTTCGTCTGATTGTCAAACTCTGGTTATTCGCGTCCATTGCCGGAGTCATCTGGAATCTGGTGCCTGTGTTCGCGACGTCCAGGGCAGATCAGCAGACGCTGGCGGAACTGGAAGAACAGCGGCGGCATCCTCCCATGGCGACCGTTGACGTTGCGGAAGACTCCCCATGGCCGGATTCCACTATTCTAATGAAGGGGCAGCCGGTTGCGGGGCTTGATGATGCGAATCTTCCGAGTGCCCACATTCAGTACGGTCGACTGGGGCGGATGGTGGTCGCACATCGCAGCGTGTCGGTCATCAATGCCTCAATGAAACTGCCGGAAGTGATCTGTTCGTTCCCCGATCGCAGCGATACAGAAACTCTTTTCGCGGCAGCGATTTCCGGTGATGGCAAGGTGATCGCCGCGGTGGGCGAGTTCACTCAGGTATCGTTCTGGAATGCCGCAACCGGGCAACTGCTTCAAACCGTCGAAGACGATTTCCCAACCGCGGCTGCTGAGCCCGACAAGAGCACCCGCGGTCACAAACATGCCAACAGCCTGCGTTACAGCAATACGGGAGCTCGCCAGCTGGTGGCAGCACCAGGCGGTTGTCTGTTTGCCATCGGCAAGGTCGATGGCACTGTGGAACTCTGGACGGCAGAAGGCCAGGCTTTGCCGGATCGCCCCAATGGACTGGTCACACCCGAATGGCCCTATCGTCCGGACGTTCCAGGTGCGCCGCCAAAACGTTTTCAGCGACTTCGCAGAATGCATTTGCACGAGGGTGAAGTTCGGCAACTGGAATTTTCTCTGGACTGTCAGTCCCTGGTGTCCACATCGGGCCGCCGTTTTCAGGAGATGCAGGAGAAGCACATCGCGGAAGGCATACCGCCGCACTCCATACCAGTCCACGATAAGCACCCGCTCACAAATAATCGCACATAATGAATGACCACCCCGTGCTTCA